>JAUWZH010000036.1 GCA_030615435.1 Candidatus Brocadiaceae bacterium
CGGCGACGCTGAAAGTGGCCTCGTCCCCCTCGGCGCGGGCGCTGATGGTGATTCTCGGGGCCCGCTCAGGGGAGCGGAACTTCAGGGCGTTTACGATCAGGTTCTGGAAGAGCTGGCGGAGCTGGACCGCGTCGGCCATCACCGTCCGCAGAGGACCCTCCACCGTGACCTCAGCGCCAGCCTCCCGGACCTGCTCGTGCAGGTCCTCGATCACCTTATCTATGATCCCTCGCGGCTCGACGGGGAGGAGTTCGCCTCCCCGCGTCCCCACGCGGGCGAGGGCGAGCAGGTGCCGGATCAGCTCCCGCATGCGCACCGCCGCCGCCTGCATGCGGTGCAGGTGCTCGCGGCCTTCTTCGGGGAGTTGCTCGGCGCAGTCCTCTTGCAGGAACCGCCCAAAGGTGTGGATCTTGCGCAGGGGCTCCTGGAGGTCGTGGGAGACGGTGTAGGTGAAGTCCTGAAGGTCGCGGTTCGAGCGCACGAGTTCGGCGTTGAGCTCCTCAAGGTGCCGCTGCGCCAGCCTGCGCTCGGTGATGTCTCTCAAGACCCCTTGAACCCCGACCGGATTGCCTTCTGAGTCACGCAGGAACTTTTCTCTGAGTTCCCCCCAGAAGGTGGAGCCGTCCTTGCGCACGTATTCGTATTCCATCAGCGGGACATGTACATGCTTTTTCTCTCTGGCCAAAGCCGCATGCTTCCGGAAGCTATCCATAGCCCTCTCGAGCGACTCTGCCGTCAGAAAGTTTTCCATCTTGAGATTCAATCCCTCCTGGAGGCTCCAGCCAAACAAACGCGGTCCGGAAGGACTCACATAGGTCAGGTTCAGGTCCATATCCTGCACGAAGATAACGTCATTGACGCTCTCAGCGAGGCGCCGATACCTTTCCTCGCTTTGCCGCAGCTCCTGCTCGGCCAGCTTGTGCTCGGTGAACTCAGCCTCAAGGGCCTCGTTGGCGCTGGCGAGTTCCTCAGTGCGTTCGGCCACCTTGCGCTCGACCGAGGCATAGGATTCAGTGAGCCGGGCCGCCATGCGGTTGAACTCATCGGCCAGTTGCTCTATCTCGTCCCCCGTGCGCACGTCAATGCGATGCCCGAGGTCCCCGGCGCCGACGCGTTCGGCCCCCACGTGCAACAGGTGAACGGAGCGAGAAACGCGGCGGCCGAAGACCCAGGCCCCCGCCAGGGCAGCGGCGGCAAGAACCACGGCGAAGAGCGAGACGGCCCGCCTGAGCCTGGCAATCGGCGCGAAGGCCTCGGCGGCGTCTATCTCCGCCAGCAGGCACCATTCCATCTCAGGGACGTGGGCATGCGCCCCCAGCACGCGCACGCCGCGGTAGTCCTGAAATACCTCCGCCACATGCTCATGCTCCTCCGAAAGCTTCCCCCTCCGCATCGCCTCGATGTGTGCCAGACAGCGCCGGGCGTCCTCGTCCTCAACCCTGAGTTTCAGGAACGTGTCCTCCAGGGACCTCGACGGCGTGATCATGAAACCGTCCTTGTTGATGAGATAGGTCTCCCCGGACGTTCCCAGGCCCGTCCGGTCCGTGACTATCTCGTCAAGTCCGGCCATGTCGAAGAAGACAGCCAGCACGCCGAGAAACTCTCCCCCCTCGCCCTCGAAGACGGGAGCAGAGATGGTAAAGCCGTCTCTGCCGGTGGTTGCAGAGCGATAAACGTCCTTGATGAACGGGCCGTCCCTTGCCCCCACGAAGTAGGCGTCTGTTGACCTGTCGAGTCCGATCCTCTCAGGGTCCGTTGAGGCGACGATCTCCCCGCGACGGTCGAGGAGGAATACTTCGCTGATGTGTCTGTCTGGACCGATGAAACGCTCGAGGCGCTCGTTGAGCCCCTGGACGACGGCGGTCCAGTCCGCCTCGCCCGCCTGGAGGCTCCGAAGGCCCCTCGTCAGGATCCCTGCCGTCGCAGCGACACCGACCGTTTCCCTGTGCTCCCTCAGGAACGTCCGCACGTGCGCGGCGCGCGACTCGGCGACTGACAGAAGGTTAGAGGCGACCTGCTCCTGGATCCCTCTGCGGGCGATGCGATAGGCGACCAGGCTCACTGCCGACACGACGAGGAGCATGCCGACCGCAGCCCCCAACATCAACCTGGTGCCGATTCTCATCCTCATCTTTTCACCACCCGCGTCCCGGCAGCTCGTCTGCTGAGCTAGCCTGGCGCCCTTTTCGAGACCATTCGGAAAGTCAGACTGGAGAGCTTGGAACGTATTCTACACAACATCGCTTCACTGGCAAGAGCTTCACTGCGCGCCAGCAGGGGGCGGTGGACTTGAGGAACAACCGCGGCGCCGCGCGAGCGGAGTTATGCGCACGTGACAGGAAAGGGACCGGGGCGCATAGACCGGTGACTCGCGCACAGGCGGGTGCGAGCGTCTACGCGCCCCTCCCTGACGTGCCGGCGCCGCCCCTCACTGGCCATCGTCCGGAATCTCTGCAATGAGAAGCCAGTACTGGCCGAGCGTTATCACAGCCTGGAGGAAGTTGTCGAACTCCACGGGCTTGGTGATGTAGGTGTTGGCGCCGTTGTCGTAACATTCCAGCACATCGGCCTCTTCGCTGGAAGTGGTGAGCACCACCACGGGGATGCGGCGAAGCTCCGGGTCCCTTTTGATGAGTTTGAGCACCTCGCGCCCGTCGAGGCGGGGCATCTTCAGGTCGAGCAAGATCAGCCCGGGCCTCGGCGCCTTCGAGGCGTCGGCGTGGCGGCCGGTGTGGCGGAGGAATTCCATCGCCTCCTCCCCGTCCCTGACCACGTCGAGCGGGTTTGCAATCCGCCCCTCCTTGAAGGCCCTGCGGGTGATCTCGATATCTTCGAGGTCGTCCTCGACGAGGAGGACGCGCACCACTTTCGCGTTGTCTACATCGCTCATCGCCTTTCCCCCCTTGTGGCGGGTACCGCGCTGCCCCCTGTTGCGGCCGGCGCACCCTCTCTCAGCGGCGCGAGGCGCCCCAGGGATGCTCCTGACGCCGGCTTCGTTGATCGGGGAGGAGTTCGGGGAGCATACTACAGGTCGGGGGAGCCCCGGATCTGACACGCTTCAGGCACACTTTCCTCTTTGCGCCTAGAGGCCGGAACGAGGCTCCCCTTTCTGCGGCCCACAGGGCCTGCTCCCCTTGTCACTGACACGGGTAACAGCAAAGCCCGTGCCACAGAACGAGCAATGGGCGCACGGGTGACCTAAAGCCGCTGCGATCAAGGACGTGCAGCCGAAGGGGATGGTGGGCGCGTGGAGCAGGAAGGGCGAAATGAGGGGGCCGCCACCATGGAGATGCCTCCCCATTATGGAAAGGCTTCCAGAGGCAGGGGAAAGGCGTTCAGGGCCTCGGGGACGCCGGCATACTTGCCGAACCAGGGCAGGGATGCTGCGACGATGCCGCCTGGAAGGCGGCGCTGCGAGGCTTCAACGGACTTTTCTGAACCGCCGCGCCCCGGGAGGGGCCGGCGCCTACACCAGGGGCCGCAGGTAGGCGTGTGCCTTCTCCAGGCCCTCTATGCGCCGCTCGCCGCTGAAAACGGGGTCTTCGTGCTCGATGCAGATGCTTCCCTCGTAGCCGTTCTCCTTGAGGAGCGAGGTGAACTTGCGCCAGTCCACCGAGCCGTATCCGGGCAGCCGATACCGCCACCAGCCTTCCGAGAAGAATCCCTCCGCCGCGAGCCTGTCGGCCAGCACTTCGGTGTCCTTTGCGTGGACGTGGTAGATGCGGGAGGCGAACCGCTCCAGCGCGCGCGCCCAGTCAATGCCCTGCCACACCAGGTGCGATGGGTCGAACTCGAGGCCGAGGCTCTCGGAGTCCACGAGCTCGAACATCCGCTCCCAGACCCGGGGGGTGAAGCCGATGTTGGCGGTGCCGAATGGCGGGAAGGTGCCGCGGAGGGCCGGCCAGTTCTCGAAGGCAATCCTGACCCCGGCCTGCTCCGCCTGCGGGGCGACTTCGCGGAAGACGGCCTGGAAGTCCTTCAGGTTCTCTTCGAGGCCCTTGGCGGGGTCTCCGGCGCTCATGGTGCTGAGGACCTCGACGCCGAGCTCCGCGCACATCTCGATGTAGGCCCCGTAGCGGACCACGGAGCCTTTCACGTCGCGCGGTCCCGCCTGGTAGAGAGCGATGGCGGAGATGCTGATGCCGCTTTCCTCCAGCATGGCGCGGACCTTGTCGGCCTCGCCCCTGCGGTCTGCCTCCGTCTCGATCTGGTCGGCCTCCCACTTGCCGTGGACCTCAAGGCAATCGTAGCCGATGCGGGCGGCCAGTTTGCACTCCTCCTCGGTGAGCTGAGTCAGATAACCTAGCTTCATTCCGCACTCCTCTCCTTGAGCCGGGCGCATCCCTGCGTCCCTGAAGGGCTGAGTCCTCTTGCGACTGCGACCCCAGGAGTATAGGCGTGGCGGGGCGAAGGTCAAGCGCCCCGCCGGCGGGCAGCCAGGCTTTTCTGCCCGATTGCTTTGTCATACGGGGGGCCGATGTGCTAATCTAGAGGGTCTCTGTCGGGGGGGCCGAAAGAAAGTGTTCGAGGGTGGAGATGGCGGAGGAGTTCGAAAGCCGGATCAAGCAGATGATCGTCGAGCGGTGCTTCCTTACGATGAGTCCCGAGGAGATCGAGGATGACGCGCTGCTGATGGAGTCTGTGGGGCTGGACTCGGTTCAGGTCCTCGAGGTCGTCGTGGGGCTGGAGGAGGTGTTCGGGGTCACATTTGAAGAGGCGGATTTCGACGTGGAGAACTTTTCCAGCGTGGCCGCCATTGCGCGCTGCGTGCGGGAGCGTCAGGGCGGGCCGCAATAGTTCCCGCCGGACACCTCTGGAGAGGAGCTGACGGCTAACTATGCAACTGAGCAGCAGCGGGAAACAAAGGGCCAACGTAGTCAAACCGGCATGGTTCGGGCGGCAGCTCGCCGTCACGCTGATGGGGGGAGAATCCGTCAGGGGCGAGCTGACTGAAGTCAGCGAGAACTACATCATACTCAACACCAAGGTGGGCGAGAAACTGCTCATGGTCCACGCCATCATCGCGGTCTGGCCCGTGGATCAGTCCTCCGAAACGTGAGTTCCTCAGGAGGACAGGGGCAGGCATCCACATTGCCGTCACTCTTGCCTCCGGCGTCAGGACTACAGGTCCAACAGATTCTCCGCGTTCCCACGGATTATCTTCCTGTAGCAGCCCTTCGAGATCCTGCCTGCCTTCCGGCAGGCTCGCAGCCGCATCGGGCCGCGACCGATGTGCGTGCGGATATCAATCATCTCTCTCGCGCGGCAAGTTAGAGAAGTGTATCCAGGATTCGCACCCATTCTGTTACGAAATGGCGCGGCGTCCAAGCTGTCCTCGACTGTACGGCCCCGGCCAGGTGCTCAGCTCTGGGGCGGATCTGATGCCATATGCTGGTTGTCAACCTGCCTCCGGCTGCTTGGTAGGCAATCCCGGCAATCTTGCGGCCGCATTCCACCAATTGGTCGTACGTGAGGCGACGGAGCGAGACCGTGCACGAAGAGAGTGTTGTCTCCACAAAATGCACGAATTGGTCCAACTCCGGACGGCCGCGGAGATGCTGCAGAAAGCTCGAGTCAAGGTCGTCATAGAAGGTAGGCGTCGTTGAGTAGACGAATACTATGTGTCCCGCCTGCCTAACACTCCCCAAAATCCGCGCGAAGTTCAGGTACGCCTTCAACATAGCGCGTGTGGAGCTAATTGTGGGTATAGATTCCGCTTCGTCGAGGAAAAGGACTATACCGCTGTAACCCACAAGGCGCGCCCATCCTGAAAACTGCTGCAGCACGGATACAATATCTCTCTGTCGGATCCCTGCTACCAGCTTGGGAAATGACGGTGCCCTCATGCGCATCAGTTCCAGTTCGGTTCTGGTCAATGCTTGGCCAGCAAGCCAGTCGCAGGCAAGCGCCCACAGGACGTCATCATTAAAGAGGTTAGCCCGAACGAGGATATTCATGGCGGTCGTAAGACACCAATCCTGTTTCTTGACCTGGCCGAGAAGCTTCTGGGACAATAGCTCAGCCAAACACGTATGGGCGCAGGTCCTGTATGTGAGTCCGTGCTTGCAGGGCTCGTCGAGGAGCGGCTCTGCCTCTTGCCTTATGAAGGAGACGCAGCTGGCGATCAGGTTTGGGAAAGCGGCACCTGCAGCCAAATCAAGTGAACTGAGATTCCTCACCATGCGCTTGTACACGCTTCCGAGGTCTTCTAGGGAAGTTTCTCTGGAGGACAGAGTGATGAAGCTAGCAAGGAAGCCCGCACGAAACGCTTCTTCTTGGCATCTCAAAAGAAGGTGGGACTTACCCGCCCCCCAATCCCCACGGACAAACAGAACCTGTGACGTCCCTCCTGAGGCTTGTCTCAAGGCGCCCAGGAGCCGGGCAAGTTCGTCCTGCTGCCCGACGCTCAAGGCTTCCACATGACCCGGGCACGGAACACCCTTCCTAAGGGCCTCCAGGCTCCGCTTAGCTTCCTGAACTGGCAGGGAAACCAACTATGAATCCTCCCTGGAGGCGTTTTGTCGCTCCCGCGCCCACCTCTGATATGCCCGGCCCCGGACCGTGTCAAAAGCACGGGAAAAGGACTGTTCCGTCCCCTCTCTCAATGCGTCAAGGCCGCCAACCACCGCTTCAACAAAGAACCTGGGTTTCGCCAAATGCCCTTGCATGTCGTCTTCCAGGCGGCGAATGCATAGGCCCAGCTCTTCAACGCTCGGGCCTGGGGCACTCTCTGGGTATGCTGCAGCATATATCTCGAGAACTTTCTGGCCCACGCAGCTCAGGTCCGCTGTGCTCAGCTCGCTGGTTCTCAAAACGATGTTATCGGTGATCCGATCCCTCAGCGCGTCGTAGGTCCCAATGCCGTGCTGCGGATCCTCGAAGAATTCAGGCGTGCTGGCGAACACCCACATTAGACCCTCCACACGACTTGCCGAGTCCATGATCATGCGCAGGTTGCTGATTGCGTGGTCCCTTTGACGGGGTGCAAGGAGGGTGGACACGGCTTCTTGTTCGTCAACGATCAGAAGCCAGCCTTTGAACGCCATAGCTCTGAACACGCGGGCGAGGTCCTCGAGGACATCTCGCGCATTGTTCTTGTCGACGTTACTATGAACGCCGATCAGCTTCCGCTCGTCGGATCTCAGCTTCTCGGCCGCAAGCCACAAGTATGCGATCTCCACGTCCCTAGGGAGGCCAAGACCACGCCGGCTATTCACGAGTCCGCCCACAATCCTTGTCAACGCCCTCTTCATATCAGAGCAACTTGGGTCGACCCCGAGGGAGTCGACGGCGTGAGGGACCTCCTCAATGCCCAGCTTAGATGCCCAAGTATCTATTGCTACAAGCAGGCCGGGCCTCCTTTCTCGCTTCCTCATCTTGGGGGCTCGGAGGTTCCTTACCAGCTCGCGTAGCGTTCGCTCAATCTTGGAAAAAGTATGCTCGCGTGAAACGGCCATCCTGCTGACAAGGAAGCGACGCCTGAGAGCATATGAAGCCAACAACGCTAGCGTGTGGCTTTTGCCAGATCCATATGCCCCGCGCAAGAACCTCACCACGGAGTAGCCATCAGAGCCCACTTCATCCACAGCAGCCTTGAGCTTACGTAGTGCAACCGTTTCGTCCGACGTGTACTGCTCGACCAAATCCTCACAGGGAATACCCTTGCGCAGATCCTCAACCACCCTCTTGCCTCGATTCCTCCCAATTGTCATTGGTCAGTCTCCTGCTAGAACCGCACGAACTTGTACGTTCTGAACCTGCCTCCCTCGTCATACACTGTAATCCCGTCAGTACCCGACGAAAGCGTCATTACGAGCCCCGTGCTTGTCTTGGTCACGCCTTTCGAGATGAGCCTGCCGAGGTCAATGGCGAACTGATCCATGTCTGGGCGCATGCGTTCCGCGACACTCTTTAGAAGAACATCACGGCCTGTGTTCCCCGACACTGACTGGTATGAGTCGAAAAGGGACGCAAGAAACTCCTCAGCCTCAAAGGGCCTGTCGAAAAGTCCGGCAGCAATCGTCCGTGCAACTTGGAGTATCCTCTCTGGATCGAGCGACCTTAGCACAACCTTAGCCCTTCCGCCAAAGAGGGTTGAGAAAGAGGACCTTCGACTATGCCAGTTGATCTTGACTCGCAGTATGCCTTTGATCCGAAACCCCGCTATTTCGTCACCTTCAACAGGAACCAAGCCGGATTCCTCGCAAAGCTGCCTGAAACAGCGGCCGAAGCGGAGCTTCATTTCGCCAGCCTTTGAGTCATAGCGATCGCTGTGGGCGCGGAGACGGGTCATTAACTCCCTAAGACGCCTTGGCGGGCGAGTCTCCTTCCACGAGTGCAGTTTACCATATGCCGAAAAGAACTCCGAGAAATCGTCCGATTCTAGCCCCTCGAGGCCTTCGACAGCCTTGATGAATTCGCTCAGCTCGCGGATTCCCTTTTCAAGCCGCTTAAGCTCTGTACGCAGCTCTTTCTTTCGAGCCCGTTGTTTCTGTGCCTCATTCCGTGTATCGCGCAGAACTTGCTGAAGCAGTGTCCGTATCTGGTCCTGCATGTCGCCTTCTCCCCATCCTTGCCCGACGTGCAGCTGGCAGGCTACCACAGCCTGGTGAGAGCCTAATCCGCTGCCGGCGCACCTATACCCAGCCCCGCGGCCGGGATCTGACTGCATGCCATGATATGGGTTGCGGCTTCTTCTCGCAAGAAGTATTTGTGCTTGAGGCCCGTATGTCGTTACCTCGCCGGCTCGCATTCGTGTAGGCGACCGGGTGGCGTTTCGTCGTGGCATGCCGGAGCGGCTGTTGCTACATCATCGTGGCGCCAAGCACACATCGCGAGGTTGCCCGCGACCGTGGTTTCAGCGGGTGCGTTCGCCCTCCGGCCCGGGCATGGTGATGGGCACCCATCTGCACTCGGAGTCAGGCGGGCCGTCTTCCTTCTCGAACACGTGACGCCAGCGCTCCTTGAAGAGCATCCCGTGCTTGACGATAAGGTAGGTGTTGGGCAGCGCGGGCGTGCCCTCGCTGGTGATGCTTTCCCAATGGTGGACCTCTACGGCGGGCTCGTAGATGCAGCGTCCCCCCGCCTGGCGGGCCCGGTAGCAGAAATCGAAATCCTCGAACTCAATCGGGTTGAATGCCTCGTCCAGCCCGCCTATCTGCTCGTAGAGGGAGCGGCGGAACAGGAAGCATGCGCTGATGAGGCACTGAACCTCGCGCCGCTCGTTGAAGCCGGGCGTGTGGCGGGGTTGTCCACGGCCCCGGAATTGCACGCGGCCGCTCCTGGAGATGCCTACGCCGGCGCACTGGATCCGGTGGGGAGGGAAGGGATAGACGAGTTTCGGGCCGACGATTGCCGCCCGCGGCTCCTGCTCAAGCGTGCGGATCAGGCGCCCGGCCCAATCCCCCGTCGGCACCACCACGTCGTTGTCCATGAAGGCGCAGTACCGCCCCCGGGCCATCTCCAGTCCCTGGTTGCGGGCGGTCGAGCATCCGGCGTTGCTCCCGTTCAGGCGCCAACGCAGCGCAGCGCCCCGCCCCCGAAAGGCCGGTTCGAGCTCCCGCAGCAGTTCCGGGGTTCCGTCCGTGGAGCCGTTGTCAACGACGATCACCTCCAGCGCGACCCCTTCGGACTCCAGGAGGCTTTCCAGGGCGGCGCGGGTGTGTGCCTTCTTGTTACGCGCCAGCATGACGACGCTGAGGGACATCCTCGACCTTCGATCCCCTGTTGGGACGCTCTGGCCCCCCTTTTCTTGCACATCTCAATACGGGGTGTTCAGCCCGCTTATTGCAGCAATCTACTCAAGAGGGCACACCTGGCAGCCTCTTCCGCCGCCTCGAGTGCACCGAGGGCCTGGGCCATGGTCCTGCCTACAGTAATCATACCGTGAAGGGCAAGAAGGAGGCCTATACCATGACTCTCTATCTCGGATGATCGTGCCAGGACATCGTTTATCACATCATCGGCCAGTTTCTTCGAACCGGCCGGCGCAATGTCAATAACCGGCATCTCCCCAACCAGTTCCCTCGTTGCTTCCATGTCCACCGGGATCTGTTTCCCGGCATAGGCAAATACCGTAGCGTAGTAAGGATGAGCATGTATGGACGCGCTCGCTGCCGGACATCCCATCAATATCCCCAGGTGCATATTGCCTTCCACCGACGGTTCCCTGTTGCCGTGGATCTTGTTGCCTTTCATATCATACACAATGATGTCATCGGGACCGATATCATACCTGAGTTCCGGGCCCATCCCATGGGGTGTCAGGTAGAACTTGTCGCCGCATTTCAAAGCCACGTTACCCCCTGTTCCCGACGACAACCCCCTGTCATAGAGGAACTTTACCGTTTCCACGATTGTCTGCTTCGCCCTCAACGTATTCTCCATCTCCACCTTCCTTTTTTCACCTACCCAAAGCTACGCCGGCTTTCGGAAATCCGGCTTCGGACGAGTGCCTGCCGACTCCCCCTGAGCGCTCCCTTCAGACGGCTTTCAGTATCGCTGCCACCACGCTGTGCGCCGACCACCCGAGCACGAGGGCGGCGTCCCCCAGCAGGGAGGAGGGCACCTGCTCCACCCAGAGTTCCACGCCCTTTTCGACCCTCTGGAGCTTCGGCGCCCTGGGCAGCCTGCCCTCGTTGACGAGGAGGGCGGCGGCCGTGCACTGAAGGGGGAAGGTGGCAGCGAAGGCCCGCCCCACCGCATTCGGGTGAAAGGTGGGCAGTTGCGAAAACCCCCTCCGCCCCTGCGCGCCGGCCCGGGAGACCAGGTCGTCTCCTTCGTGCCGCACGGCGATGAACACCGCGCCGACGTCGCCTTCCCACAGGTGGGCCTGGGCCAGGGCGCCCGCGATGGCCGACCGGACGGCCCCTGCGATGCGTTCTTCGTCATGCTCGCCCGCCGCTCGGCCGACCACGCCGGTTCCGCCGC
Organism: Candidatus Brocadiaceae bacterium; assembly: GCA_030615435.1. Lineage (GTDB taxonomy): Bacteria > Planctomycetota > Brocadiia > SM23-32 > SM23-32 > JAUWZH01. The sequence goes on from JAUWZH010000036.1 coordinate 10,930, forward strand.
TCACCACGGAGGCGAGCTCGCAGATCGGCGTGCTGTCTCTCTGGTTCACCGAATGCTCGTTCTCCAGCACGAGGAAGCCGGCCCCTTCGCTCAGGGCGGGCGCCTCCGGGCCGGCGCTCTCCTGCCTCAATGCGCGGAGGAGGGGTTCGGTGAGCGCGTCGCAGCCTCCCACCACCATCAGATCGGCGAGGCCCGCGCGCACCGCGCCGTGGCCCGCCTGGAGGGTTCGTGCGCCGCAGAGGGAGTCGCCGCAGAAGTTCTGATTGTACCCCCGAAGGGCGAACTCAATGCACAGGAGGCTGTTGGTCGTGTTGGGATAGCAGTGGGGGAAGAGCATCGGCGAAGCCAGCCTCATCCCTTTCTGTCTGACCAGGCGCTGAAAGGCCTCCTGTGAGGCCATGTTGCCGAAGAGCGTCCCCAGGGCCAGCCCGCTGCGGGATGGTTCCGCCACCCGGGGCACGGGGCTGGAGGAGGCGAGCGCCAGGGAAACCGCCGCAAAGGCGAAGCGGGAATGCGCGTCAAGGTAGGGGCGCTTCGATTCCACGTAGTCGCTCAGGTCGAAATCGGGCACGCGGCGCACCGCATCCCGGGGCCTTCTGCCGCCGCGCCTGGCGAGCTGCTGCCCGCGGGCGCGCGCTCCCCAGAAACCGGAGGCAAAGGCGTCAACCCCGAGCCCCAACGCGCAGACCGGCCCCGCGCCGGTGACGTACACGTGCCCGGCAGCCGATCGGGCGTCCGCAGGCCGCATTTTTCCGTGAGTCCGTGCCACGCGAGGGCCGCCTCATTGTCGCGCCAGGCTAACCTTCCTCAGCACCACCGCCGCGTTGCCTCCGCCGATGCCGGCGGAGTTGTTCAACACCGTTTCCAGGTCCACTTGCCTCGGGACGCCGCTGACCACGTCGAGGTCGCATTCGGGATCGGGGGTCTCGTAATTGACAGTCGGCGGGATCACGCCTTCCCGCAGGGACAGAACGCTCGCGACGGCCTCCAGGGCGCTTGCCGCCCCCATCGCATGACCCAGCCCGCCCTTCAGGGAGGTGACCGGGACCTCTGCCGCCCTCGAGCCGAGAACCTTCTTGAGGGCGCGGCTCTCGACGGCGTCGTTGAGTTTCGTGCCGGTGCCGTGCGCGTTGACGTGCCCGACCGTCTCAGACCCCACGCCGGCGTCGCGAAGGGCCATCGCCATCACCTCGGCCATGGCACGCCCCTGCTCGTCGGCACGGGTCATGTGATGGGCGTTGTTGTTGGAGCCGGCCCCTGCGAGCTCGGCGAGCAGCTCCGTGCCGCGCGCTCTGGCGTGCTCGGCGGACTCCAGCAGCAACATGCCCGCGCCCTCGCTGAAGAGCGTGCCCGAGCGGTTCCTGTCGAAGGGCTGCACGCGCGGCCCCTCGCCCTCCTTCCCTGCCGTCATCACCCGCAGGCAGGAAAGGCCCGCCCAGACAACCTTCTGGATGCTGTCGTAACCGCCGGCGAGCACGGCGTCGGCCCTTTTGCTGCGCACCAGCTCCAGCGCGTGCGCCAGTGCGGCGTTCCCCGAAGAGCAGGACAGAGATATGTTGAGGCGTTCTCCTCCGGCGCCGATTTCGTCGCCGACGTGGTCCACGTCCCACGCAAAGGGTCCGTCCCGGAGGCGGCGTTGACCGGTCGCGACGGACTCGCCGTCGAGCAGGGCCTCCAGGGCCTCGGAAGGGCCGAAGTTGGTGGCGAGCACGACCGCAAGCCCGTCCCGGGACTCCTCCGGCAGATCCCGCACCGCCTCCCGGGCAGCGCGGGCTGCGAACTGGGCCCCCATTGACACGCCGCAGCCAGCGAAGTCCACGGGCTCAATTCCGGACGCCTGCCCCGCCGTCGAGTAGGGGCTGCCCTCCAGGTCGAAACGCTCCAGGGGGCGCAGCCCACAACTGCCACATAGCAGGGCCTCCCAGAGCTCCTCGACGCTACTGCCCAGGCAACTTACCGCCCCCAGCCCCGTCACGTAGACCTTCGCTCTACCCGCCATCGCCGCCGCCTTCTCGTGCCCCGGTGCCTCTGTGCAGGTGGGCCAGCACGTCCTTTTCGCGGATGACCCCGTCCTGGGGCGCCTTCACTTCCCCCAGGCGCACCCCTTCACTGCGGGCCAGCTTCCGTGCCGCCGGGGTTGCTCTGACTCTGGCGGCCTGACTGCCGCGCCGGACGGGTTCCGCGGGCCCCTGGCCCTCGGGCGCGGTTAGTTCGCCGGCGCCGAAGAGCAGCGACTCGCGATACCGTCGCATCAGCTCTTCGTTCTCCTCGGTTACGTCCGGCAGGCCTCCGCCCTTTTCATCGCTGAGCAGAGCAATGACGTAGCCTGTGGGGACGACGCTGTTCTGCGGGGCCACCCGGCGGCGCAGGAAGCCCCCGCGCTCGCTCTCCAGCTCGAAAGTGGCCTTGTCGGTGATGATCTCGACGAGCGGCTCGCCGGCCTCCACCCACTCCCCCTCTGCCTTGAGCCAGCGCCCTATGCTGCCCTCCTCGGTGTTGGCCTCAATCCTGGGCATGCGGATCTTGAAAACCATAATGGCGGATGGTCACAGCCTGGTCAGTGAGCATGCGGCTGCCGGTTGCGGCGCGCCACAGGGGAATAGTCAGGTGGTGCACAGCGCGGAATACGCACGCGGCTCATTTCAGCGCGCGCCGTTGGGCAACCCTGCACGCCCAGGGGGCCACAACTCCACGGGAGGTTCGGCGAAAAGCGCCCGACTGGACATCCCCCGCGACTCCGAGCCCGCGGGATTTCAGCCCGAGCGCATACAGCCGCAGGGGTTAGTGCCGGAACTTCTCCAGGATCTCCTCGACCCCCCGGGCCGCTTTGGGAACGAGCAGTATCTCCACGCGCCGGTTCTCGGGCACGTCGGCCTCAGGCTCCGGGGGCTCGACCAGAGGGCGGTTCGACCCGAAGCCGACTATGTATATGTTGCCTTGGGGGATGTCTCTTGAGACCAGGTACTGCATCACGGCATGGGCGCGCATCGCGGCCAGGTGAAGGTTGCTCTCCCAACCCGATTGCCTGATGGGCTGCCCGTCGGTATGGCCGTCTATGCGGACCGGCTGCTCGGGATAGTCGCTCAAGTGCTTCCTGAGGTACGCGACGACGGTCTGGTCCAAGGTGCTGCGGGCCTGATCGCCGAGCTCGATCCTGCCGGCGGCGAAGAGTATCTCGTTCTCTATGACGATGAAGTCCCCCTCCTGCCGCGACTCCACCCTCATGCCGCTTATGTTCTGCACCAGCTTGCGGAGTT
>JAUWZH010000092.1 GCA_030615435.1 Candidatus Brocadiaceae bacterium
GCAGGCCACTCCGGATGGAGTCGCGGCCCAGTTCGGGATCAACGGTGCTCTCCTGGCGCAGTTCGAGGTCAACCGGCAGGCTTCCGGCCCGCAGGATCGTCACCAGCTCGTCCACTTCGTCGGACGTGAAGTCGCCTTCGATAATCCCGGTGCCGCCGATTCTCGTTTGGATGACGGGGGCACTCTTGAGGACCTCGTCCAGGATGATCGCCAACAACCACCCACGATTCCTCTCCGTCACGGAGGCGAAGGTCCGCCTGCCACGAATGTCGAACCGGAACCCCACGGCCGGCCTGCCCCGCTCGTCCCGCGCCGGGTTGACCCGTTCCAGGTATTCCCCCGTGATGGCGGGCTCGCCTTCCCTGACAAGGTAGAACGGCTTCGACTCGTCGTCATCCATGTACACCTTTTCATACTTCTTACCATCGGCACCTATCACGTCCTGGCCCTTTTCGGCCTTCTCGTACTCGGTCGGATAATCGCCGCGAGGCATGGCGAGCTTGAACTCCAGCAAGCCCATCCGCACAAGCCGATCCTTGAGGCGCTCCACCTCCCCTCTGCCGGCCCGGGGAACCTGGATGAGGATTCTGTTACTCCCCATGGGCTGAATGCGGAATTCCTTGACGTTCTGTGGGTCTATCCGCTGGCCCAGGATCTTGATTGTCTCGTCAACGACGTCTCTGGACTTCTGGCCCTCCCTGAGTTTGAGCTCGTAGAGCAGCTCCGTGCCGCCTGCCAGGTCGAGGCCGAGCTTGATGCGTCCCGTGGCATGAACCATCTCCTTTCTCACGACCTCGACGGCTCCGTCCCGGCCTTCCCGCCACGTGATCTCAACCTCTTCACTGCGCTCTCCGGGCGCCAGCGGGAGGAATCGAGATAACGCCTCCTTCTCCTCCACCAAGTATATCTCGCCCGGATTGACGCCGTGCTCCTTGGCCTCCTGGGGGTCATCGGCGCTCTTGTACACGACCCGGGCTTTCTTCAGGGCGACCCGCACCGGCGGGTATGACGAATAGAGCGCCAGAAGCACCAGGAAAAGCACGAACAACCATTTTCCGAGTCGACCAGACATACTCTATCCCGTCCCCTTCAGAATGGAGAAGAGAGTGCTGGAGCGGGATCCATTCCGCTCGGCCGCCCACGCGGACAACACAGCAGCATTGAACTCATTGCCGCAGGGAGGATACGCCACCATACGGTCAGGCAGCGGGTAATCATATCATTCAAATCGGCGGCAAGTCAAACGCCCACACGCCTTCAGTGGCAACAGAATTGACAAAGACCACTCGAAAGGATACATTCCTTTTCGGGCTGAGGGGGTGGACGCTGTCCCGCCTGGCAAATGGAGGGCAATCCCGTGGCGAAACTCTGCGTTTCCCTGACAGAAAAGAGCGCCGCGGAGACTTTGAGTGCCATGCGTGGCCTGCCCGCCTGCGTGGACATGGTCGAAGTGCGGTTGGACTATTTTCGTCAGAACACTCGCACTGTCCGCGCCGGGCTGGAGGAGGTCTGCCGCAACAAGGACCGCCCGATCATCGTCACCAATCGCCCGTGCCGGGAGGGCGGCCGGTACCGGGGTTCCGAGCGCAGCCGGCTGGATTCGCTCCGCCGGGCGGCAGCTCTGGGCGCTGACTACGTGGATGTGGAACTGGACAGCGTCTCGGCCCTGGGAGAGATTTCCCCCGGCACGGGCAAGATCGTTTCCTACCACAACTTCGAATGCACCCCCGCCGACCTGGAAGAGATCCACCGGCATGCCGTGGCTGTGGGGGCTGACGTGGCGAAAATAGCGGTCCGGGCGCAGCGTGTCGTGGACACGCTGCCGGTGTTGGAGCTGCTGGAGCGTCGGGCGGCCGCGGTCCCCACCATCGCCCTCGCCATGGGCGAGGAGGGAATGCCCAGCCGGGTGCTGGCGGCGAAGTTCGGCGCATTCCTGAGCTACGCGAGTCTCGCGGCAGGCCGTGGCTCCGCCGACGGACAGGTCCCATACCGTGAGATGGAAGAGACGTATCGTTTCTCACGCATCGGCCCCAATACGACGCTCTATGGCGTGGTCGCGAACCCCGTGGCGCACAGCATGAGCCCGACCATTCACAACGCTGCCTTTGCCGAGGTGGGGCTGGACGCCGTTTACCTGCCCTTCAAAGTCTCCCGCCCGGCGGCTTTCCTCGACGGCTATCAGCGCCACGAGCTGAAAGGCCTGAGCGTGACCATACCGCACAAGGAGGCCATGGTGCCGCTGATGGACGAGGTGGACGAACTGACCGCGCGCATGGGGGCTCTGAATACTGTCGCCATCCGCGATGGGCGGCGGTACGGCTCGAACACGGACGTAGGAGCGGCGCTCAGCGCCCTGGAGGAGGCGGCCCGGCGGGCCGGGCTGCTCCCGCTGCAGCGGCGCACGGTACTGCTGGAGGGAGCTGGAGGGGCCGCGCGGGCCATTGCCTACGGACTGGCCGGTCGGGTGGGCAGGCTCATCATCGCGAACCGCACCGTCTCGCGCGCCGAGAAACTGGCAGAGGAAGTGGGCGCTGAGGCCTGCGGGCTCGACGAGGTGTCTTCCCTTCGCCCGGACCTCCTGGTCAACACCACTTCGGTCGGAATGTATCCGCGCGTGGACGAGACCCCGGCCCCGTCCTCGGTGCTCCGGCCGGGAATGGTGGTCTTCGATGCCGTGTACAACCCGATGGAAACCCGTCTTCTGCGCGAAGCACGCGAGGCGGGATGCACCACGGCCTCGGGTTTCGAATGGTTCATCGGGCAGGCAGCGGCTCAGTTTGAGGCATGGACGGGACTTTCAGCCCCCCGGGAGCGGATGGCCGAGGTCGTGAAGAAACGCCTGTCTTCAGGGTAGGCGGCAAGAGCGCCCGGCCACGGCCCCGCCTTCAGCGACCCCAGAACAGGCGCTGAGCATTGGTAGCGGGAAGGCCGGCTGCCGCGATGCGCTCCGCAGCGGCTTCTATGTCGTATTCCACCCGCCGCATGAAGAGCTTGCGCTGCTCGGTGTCCAACACTACATAGGATGCCCGCGGGTCCAGATCGCGCGGTTGCCCCACGCTTCCGACATTTACAATGACTTTCTTGCCGGGCGGAACGTCGAACTCCTCCGCCACCAAATAGTCCACCGGGTCGGAGTTGACGAATATGACGGGTACGTGCGAGTGACCGATGAAGGCAAGACCGCGATCCAGCTCGCCGAAAGCAACCGATGCATCGTAGAGCGTCTGGATGTAAGAGAACTCCCCGGGACAGTGAGGACTGCTGTGAACGAGGCAGACGTCCTCCAACTGTATGGTCAGGGGCAGCTCCGCGAGGTAGTCGCGCTCCTCCTCGGAAAGCTGTTCCCTGGTCCACTCGATAGCGTCGGAGGCATCGGAGTTGAAGTACGTGAGGTCCATTCTGCCCACTGCGCCGCAGTCGTGGTTGCCCGCAACCACAAAAGGCGCTCGCTCCCTGACGATCTGGATGCACTCCTTCGGGTCGGCTGCGTAACCCACCACGTCGCCCACGCAGAGGACGGCCTCGATGCCCTCCCCCTTGACCGCATCGAGCACGGCTTCGAGTGCGGGCAGGTTGCCGTGTATATCGCCCAGAATTGCGCAGCGCAACGGAGCTCTCCTATGAGACGGTGGTCAAGCAAGACCATTATTGTACGCCCTGCGACCGTTGCGGGCAAGGCAGGAGCCACAGTCAAGGGCCGGCTGCAGCCTGAAGGTCCCTTGAGTGACACCGCCGGTGCCAGGGGTTTCAGCGGACGAGCGTGGACCCCCGACAGCGCGAGCGCCGGCTGGCTGTCCACTGACTGCCGGTCTGCTGACTGCCGCCCTTAGGGGCTATTGCAAAACCCGGATCTACTGCGGCCGGCTGCGAAGCCCGATGGCTGTGTTGTCGGCGCAAAGCGTCCTCAACGTGGCGTCCAGCCACGCTTCCGGCGTTTTGCGCCTGCCGCCTTGCCCTCGGGCTTCTCGCTCGTCCTCGTCACGAACGGGGTTTCGCAATAGCCCCTTAGTGAAGCCCGAACGCCTGCTCCTCACCCCCCCGGTCATGGCAGCCCGCAGATGATGTCCCTGAACTCCGCCTCACACGCCCCCTGGCCCGTGACCCGAACGAAGACGCCGACGCGGCAATCATCGAGTTCCACCCGGTGCTCGGCCACCGGCTCGCCGTCGAGAAAGACCCGCAGTCGGCTCAGATCGAACTCATAACGCATCTCCATCAGGTGCCAGGCCCCCTCTTCGTCCCCGAATGCCTCCCGCACTGCGCTGCTGCCAGTAATGACTTGCCCGCCCCGGACCCAACGGCGGGACACGCTGTAGTCGGCGCCGTCGAAGGCGATGGCTACCCTATTGCCCTGTCGGTCACGCATCAGCATGCCGGCGGCGCAGACTTTCGGCGCATCCGCCTCCCCGACCTTCATTCTGAACTTCACGCTCAGCCTGAAACCCGGGTTGCTGCGCAGCGGCCGGAGGGTCTGCCGCAGGTTCACCCGCTCACCCCTTCCGCCCGCCTGCACCATGAACAATGTGCCGTCCGAGGTGCGCTGCTCCCCCCCCTCCGGCACCTGCGAGAACCAGGCGACGCCCTTGAAACCGTCGGTTCTCAGACGCCGTGAGAGCGACTCGATGTCAATCGCCCCGAGGCGCGCGTCCCGGAAGACGCGGCCGCGGGCTTCGCGCGCCGCGTGGGCGAACTCCGTGCCGCCGTAGCGCTCCTCGATGAGGGCGAGGGTTTCGAGCTCCCGTTCGACATCACCCAGGCGCCGGTAATGGCGGCTCAGCCGGAAGTAGAGCTCAGCCCGCATGTCCCGGAGCCTATCGGCAGCCCAATCCCGCTGCAGGTAACGCTCGACCATCTCGGCGCATTCTTCGATTTGTCCTGGACGGGGCTCGGCCCTCAGCAACGCCGCCTGCCATCCGTTCAGACTGCGCACGATGATCCGCTGCAGCTCCGTGCGTCTCTCCTTCGAGGCAGCCTGATCCAGCAGCTCCGCCGCCGTTCCGAATGCTTCTTTGAACGACCCCGCCTCCGCGAGCTCCCGGAGGCCGTCGAGCCTGCGACGCCATAGTTTCTCCGCCTCAATGAGTTCTCTGCGCTGCTCCAGGGCGGCGGAAAGCCGGCGTGTGAGATCCGCCTCCGGGAAGAACTGCTTCATCTCTTGCAGCACGATCTCAGTCTCGGTGAGGCGGCCCAGGCGGAGGCTTTCCGTCGCCTGCTCGTAAGGCCCTCTTGCCAGGGCATTCTGGAGCCTGCGGCTCAGGTCCTTGCACCTGACCAGTTGCGGCTCTTCGAGGCCGGCTGGATCGAGGTTTCGCAGCAGCGCGAGCGCTCGCCAGCGCTGATCCGTCCCGAACAGCTCGCGCGCTTCTTCCAGCGCCTCCGCAGCGCTCAGGGTGCGCGCAGACGAAAGGTCTATCGGCTCTCCTTCGGGGCGGACCTTCGGGAAATCGGGCCTCAGGGCGTAGCCGAAGGCCGCCCCCATCAGGACAAGGGCCACGGCGATCGCCCAGCGCCACCGCACCGCTGCGGACGGCGCAGTCGCCTCCGCCGGGACCTCCGGCGCGGGGAGCACGTAGAAGATCGAATCCGGGTTGTTCTCCTCGACCAGGGGAGCGCTGCTGACCAGATGCTGGTAGGTCAGCTCCAGGTCCCGCGCGAGCGTGTCGGCGTCGTAGCGTTCCTCGCGGTCCTTCGCAAGCATCTTCTCCACCAGTTGGCTCAGAAACGGCGGCACGTCGGCGTTGACGTGGTGGACGGGCCGCGGGTCCTGACGGATGTTGGCCTCCAGGAATTCCTCGGTGGTCTCGGCGCTGAAGGGCACCTGGCCGCTAAGCAACTCGTAAGCCACCACACCGAGGCTGAAGATGTCTGCGCGGCCGTCCACCGACCTGAGCCGTATTTGCTCCGGAGAAAGATACTTCGGTGTGCCGGGCACACGCCTTGGGAACTGCTCGCGCACGATGTCGGTCTCGCTGACGTGCTTGGCGATGCCCAGGTCGGTGACCTTCACGTGGATTGCCCCGCTGGGCGCCTCGTCCAGCAGGATGTTGCCGGGCTTGACGTCCCTGTGGACGATGCCCTGATGGTGGATGGCCTGAAGGGCATTGCAGGTCTGGCGCAGGATGTGGATCCTGTCGGCGAGCTCCCAATCCTCCCCCTTGCGCATTCGCTTCAGCAGGCTGTTTTCCACGAACTCCATGGTGTAGTAGTACGAATCCCCGACGCTGCCGGATTCGTAGTACTTCACCACATTGGGATGCTGAACGCTGATGAGCATGCGCACTTCGCGCTCGCGCAACTTGCGCACCACCTCGGGGGGACGCTCCTCAGAGGACTCGAAGACCTTCACGGCGACCGTAGTGCCGGTGCGGTTGTCTTTGGCACGGTAGACGCTGGCTACGCTGCCTTTGCCCATGTGATCAAGCAGGGTGAACTGGCCGAACTCCCTGTGTTGCATGGGGCCTTCGCGCTCCGTCGCAGGAGTTTGCCTTACTCGCGCTCCGCCGTCGCTTGCGATGAAGGGGAGCCGTCTTCGCCGGAGGCAGTGGGGGGAAAGGCCGCCGGCGGCCCGGCCTGCGGCTCGACCGTGGGGGGGCGGATTTCGCGCAGCTTCGCTTCGGCCTTGCGGATCAGCTCGGGCACCCCGATTCTCGCGATGGCCTTTCGGTAGAGCTCGACCGCGGCCTCGGTCCTTCCCAACTGCCGCAGGCGTTCTGCTTCCTCATCCACCCGCCGGAAAGCGACGTGGGCCAGCCGAACCGTGAACTGTTGCCTTTCCCGCACCAGGGACTTCAGCGCCTCGGCGGAGAGTCCAACGAGCAGGTCGCCGGAGCGTTCGAGCGCATCCTGATAATCCCCGGCCTGCTCGGAGGCAGCGATTCGCGCCATTTCCAGATCGAGCCACTCGCCCTCCTCGCCTCTGTACATACGGGCGGCCTCTTCGGCTGCCGGCTGATCCGGGTAACTCCGCACGACCCTCCGGAGGGCATCCAGCGCTGCCCGGCCACGTGCCGGTCCGGCGCCCACAAGGGCCGAGGCTCGTGCCAATGCGATTTCGGCCTCCTCCTGCCGCTTCTCCTGCTTGCGGCGCAGGTCCCCGGCCACATGGTACGCATAACCCAATCCCCCTCCGACCACAAGGGCCACCCCGACGCCAATTCCGATGACGAGCTTGAGGTCGGCGACGTAATCACCGAGAGAGCGCTTGCTTTCCATCCGTTCGCCTGAGTCCACGGCGATCTGATGGCGCAGGCGCACCTCCTCGAGCGAAACCCGCCCTTCCTCTTTGGTCACGACCTCCGTGCCCAGACTCGCCTCCCGGATGGCCACGAGGGCCTCGTCCTCCTCGGCGCTCTCGTCCACGAGGTCGAACTTGAGGAGGTTCCTGCTCAAGCGCAGCACGTCTCCCGGCGAGAGCACCTGGCGCTCGGCTATCCTCCGCCCGTTCAGGAACGTGCCCTTCTTGCTGTTGAGGTCCACCACATACCAGAGGCCGTTGACGTACGAGACCTCACAGTGGAAGCGGCTCACCGACGGACTGACGAGGCTGATCTGATTGCGGGAGGAGCGTCCGATGGTGGTGACGCGTGTCTCCCGAAGCTTCCAGCGCGCCCCGGGCTCCTGCCCTTGAATCATGATCAAGACGGGAGTCTTCCCGGCCATTGCAGCCTCCCGGGCACGGGGAGCAACTCGAAGCGGCCCACGGCAGGCATTCCGTCCCTTCAGCCTAACACCCAACCGAACGTCTTTTTGGGCGCGCAGGCCCCCTCACCGGGAACCGGGAATACCCTTCCCGTAGAGCCTGAGCAGATGGAGTTCCCATCTGCCCCGCTTGCGCACGAAGAATATCTCCATGCGCAGGTTGTCCGCCTCGTAGATGCCGCCTTCCGGCCAGCTGTAGGGGATGTCGTAGCAGACCACGACCGCTGCGAGACCGACGAAAGCCAGCGGCAGATCTGACTCAGGGTCCGGCCAGTTGAGAACCTCAAACTCTCCCATCGTCCGGAGGTCGTCGTAAATGCTGCGTTGCTGTGACCCTGCGCGAGTGGCGCGCCTTCCGGCCCGCCTGTAATAGGCGCTTCTTTCGGCCGGCAGCGCCGCCATGACCTCCTCAGGCCGGCCGCCCTTGAGGCTCTCCACCACGGGCCTGAGCACACGCCTTATCTTCTCGGCTTCCTCCGGCGGCGGGTCGAGCGGCTCGCCGCGCACTGGCCGCCGCAAAGGCACGTCCGCCAGAAACCACTCGCCGGCCCGGCACACGAGGGGATGTTTTTCGCGGAAGCGCTCCCCCGCGGTGTTGCTCGCCCACACCTTCATCTCGGCCCTGCCCCGAGCCAAAGCACGCGGACTCAGGGAAGAAGCAGCCTGCTCCGCCTCGGTCCGGTAGCCCGTGTAGCGTGCCATCCACACGGCCTCATCCAGCGCCGCCTTGAACAGGGCCTTCCTTGCAGGGACCGCCTCGGGATCCACAAAGGCCATCGCCGCCCGGGCGTCCTTATTGCGGATCGCTGCCGAAAAGCCATCGAGCATCTCCACCACGCGATGCCTCGCCGAGCCGGCGCTCTCCAGCTCTGCGGGAGTGGGGCTCGCGCAGCCCCCCGCAACAAGTAAAACGATCAGGACGAACGCGGCCGCTGTTTTCGCTCTTAGCACTGTGCTCTCCTTTCTCGAAGCCCGGAAGGGAGTTTCATGCTACCGGGGCAGCGCCGCTTTTGCAACGAGGACGGATGGGACCGGCGCCCGGCGCGGCCCACCATCGCCCACTCCTCATCTCGTTGTGCCTTTGCCCATGCGGGGTGAACACCAGCCGGGCGATTGTCCACACGGCCCCGACGAACTCCGCCGGGGACATCTTGGACCTCCCCCCGGCGCGGTCCAGAAAGGTAATGGGAACCTCGGCGAACCGCCACCGGCGCCCCGAACACTGCCAGAGCATCTCCTCCTGGAAAGCGTACCCACGCGCCCGGATGTTCTCGAAGGGAATGGCCTCCAGCACCTCGCGCCGGAAACACCTGAAGGCCCCCGTGCAGTCCCTGGGCTTGAGGCGCAGAAACGTGCGCGCCACCCAGTTGGAGGCCGCGCTCAGCAGCACGCGCCTCAGTGGCCAGCCTTCGTGTCCCCCGCCCTGGACGTAACGTGACCCGATCACGACGTGGCACTGGCGGCTCGCGTGGATCATGGCCGGGATGCGCTCGGGCGGATGAGAGAAATCGGCGTCCATCGTTATGACCCGCCCGTAGTCCCTCGCCAGCGCCCATCGGAAGCCCGCCACGTGCGCCGTGCCCAGACCCAGCTTCCCCGGCCGCTGCAGGAGGTGGACGCGGGGTTCATCCCGTGCCAGGACCTCGACCGCTTCAGCCGTGCCGTCCGGAGAGCTGTCGTCTATCACCAGCAGGTCAATGTCCTCCCCCTGACGCAACACTGCCCGGCAAAGCCGCTCGATGTTCTCCCTCTCGTTGAATGTGGGGATCACCACCAGGGTCCGGCCTGTGACTGCCCTGGAATCCACGGGCGCCCTCCGAAGAGCGTTCAGCCTCATCGCGGAGGTGCAGGTCACGACGG
>JAUWZH010000157.1 GCA_030615435.1 Candidatus Brocadiaceae bacterium
GAGGTGAAGGTGCAGATCGAGGATGCGACGCTGGAACTCGTGCGGGGCGACATCACGACTCAGCAGGTGGACGCAATCGTCAACGCCGCCAACAGCGGCCTGCTCGGCGGCGGGGGAGTGGACGGGGCGATCCATCGGGCCGGCGGGCCGCTCATCATGAAGGAGTGCCGCCGGATCGGCGGATGCCCGACGGGAGGCGCAGTGATCACGACCGGCGGCGAGCTGCCCGCGCGGCACGTCATCCACGCCGTCGGCCCGGTGTATCGCGGAGGCTCTTCGGGGGAGGAGAGATTGCTGGCGAGCGCCTACCGCCGCAGCCTGGAGGTCGCCGTGGAGAACGGGCTGCGCTCGGTGGCCTTTCCCTCTATCAGCACCGGCGCATACGGCTACCCGATCGGGGAGGCCTCGCGAGTGGCCCTTCGGACCGTCACCGGCCACCTGAAGGACCGCCCCGGCTCTCTGGACCTCGTGCGGCTCGTGTTGTTCTCTGAGCACGACTACAGGGTTTACGCCGAGGCCCTTCAGGAGCTCGGCCCGGGTGAACGCTGAGCGGAGGCTCACGGCTTAGTCCTTCGATTCGCAAATTCGACCACGAACTTACTCCCTCAGGACTGAGTGTTGAGCAAGCAACGAGCCAGACTCCGGGTGTCAAATATGTTGCCGAACTTGCGAGCCGAAGCACTCAGCTTGCCCCTTCCTACCTTCCCATGTGTTGGACAACTTGCTTCTCATGTTCCGTGCGTCGAGCGGCGCTGCGAGGAGTGTTGATGGCCGCCCCGGCCCCTTCGAGGGAAAAGCAAAATGGCTGAAACAATGACTTTTCGCGAACGAGTACTGGCGACGTTTCGTAAAGAGAAGACGGACAGGATAGTGTGGCAGCCGCGATTTCGCTGTTGGTACAACGCACGCCACGAGGCGGGGACGATGCCGGAGCGCTACAGGGGGATGTCCATGCCGGATATTTACGATGACCTGGGCGCCTCGCCTAGATATCCGGCTGAAGTCCTGGACATCTCCATATTCAACGTCTCAACGGACGACAAGGTGCAGTGTCACGTGGATGACAGGGGCCGGGATATTGTAAGAACCTACCGGACTCCGAGGGGTTCCCTGCGCGAAGTAATCAGAAAAGGCAGCATGGGATCGGGAGGATACCACACGGAGTACCCCGTAAAGACAACTGAGGACATGAGGGTCATGTCGTACATCCTCGACCACACCACGTTCAGTTTCGATAGGGACGCCTTCGAGAAGGCTGAGAGACTCTTTGGTCCTCGCGGCGTTACTCAGAGTTATTACCCCCGGGCCCCGCTTCAACGATTGGTCATCGCGTACATGGGCGTTCAGAACACCGTGTACGCCTTGACCGATTATCGGCGGGAAACTGAGGAGTTCATGGAAGCAATCGCCCAATGGGACGACAGCATGTACGAGGTGCTTCTGGATTGCCCGGTCAAGATATTGAATTTCGGAGAGAATATTGATTCGAGAATTGACTCTCCGAGGTACTATGAGAACTACCTTCTTCCTTATTACAAGAAAAGGGTCAAGCAGGTCCACCAAAGCGGCAAGTTCTGTCACATTCACATGGATGGCGCGCTCAAACCATTGTTGCCTCTGATAAACGAAGCGGGGTTTGACGGAATAGAGGCCGCGACTCCACTGCCCCAGGGCGACGTCACCCTTGAAGAACTGAAAGAGGCGTTGGGAGATACAATCCTGCTGGACGGGATTCCCGCCATTCTGTTCCTGCCACAATACAGCATGGAACAACTGGAGGCGTGCGCTCTGGAGGTGCTGCGGCTCTTCTCTCCGAACGTCATCCTCGGCGTATCAGATGAGCTGCCCCCTCCGGCCGACATTGAAAGGGTGAGGATGGTCTCGAAATTGGTAGAAGCTTATGAGCCTTAGCGGCGCCTGCTGAAGCTCCAGGATGGCGCTGCGGGCGGCCATGCTCCGACTGCTCCCGTCAAGGACCGCTTGGGGGGTAAACGAGGAATCTTGTACTTGCTTCTGTCCCTCACAAATGGGCAATGCCGCCTAATGGCTTTCCCCATCCTGGCCGGAACAGAGTTCCGCCAAGAATTGCTTCAACTGTGGAGTAGCCGCGTAAAGGCGTTCGACGCGCCGCGCATCCCACCATTGTGGGCCAGCAACCGTAATTGACAGTTGCGTTCTTCCCTCCGCGTTAAGAGCATCTATCATGAACTCTCCCGCACATCCCATGGGGGCTCGCAAGCGGTGTTTGCCAAGAAGCCGAGCCAATCGAGCAATTTGTGCCTTGTTCGTTACATGCGCTCGCCTCTCGGTAATCTGAACTCCTCCAAAGATACGCTGGGTCACACGAATTTCGGCAGCAGAAGAGAGCCTTTTCGCAACATCGGCCGCTCCACCCCCGCAGCCTGAAAGCAGTAGGAATACCGCGAGTTGGGCTATGAGGAACCAGGCACTCGAAAATCTTGCAAATCGAATTCTGCTTGTGTGCATGGTGCAAGTCCTCCGTCCCGTTTTGTGAAGAATTGGTTACGCCACCTCTATTGGCCCTTCACGCAAACCCATGGCCCAAGTTCAAGAATCGCGCGCCGTCGCCCGAGTTGGTCCGCCGGCTACTCGCCCTCCTGCGGCTCCTGCTGAAGCCGCTGGATGGCGTCGCGGGCGGCCATGCTCCGACTGCCACCGAGCGCGACGTGCCGGCGATAGGCCTCAATGGCTTTCGACGGCTCCTTGAGGTGCTCTGCGTAGAGGCGGCCGAGGTTGAAATGGGCAGGCGCGTAATCCTGGCTCGCCTCGATCGCCTTCCCGTACCACGTGAGGGCGTCCCCGGGCTTGCCGAGGGCGACGAGCGTGGCGCCGTAGTTGTTGTAGAGCTTCGGCAGTAGCGCGGCGCTCTGTTCCGGGTGCTCCTCGGCTACTTCGATGGCCCGGGCATATTGCGCAGCAGCGGCCTCCTCGTCGCCGAGCTCACCATAGCAGTAGGCGATGCGGAAATGCACCTCCGGGCCCTGCGAACCGAGCTCGACCGAGCTGGAAAAGACCCAGAGGGCGGCCCCGTAAAGTCCTGCGTCGAACAGTGCCCGGCCCGTCTCCTCGAGCCCCTGGCGCACTTGCAGCGTTCTTTCCCGCAAGGCCGCCAGTTGGGCACGCGGGGACTCGGCCCCGGTCTCCTCGGTGTCCTCGGCGAGTTCGGCGCGGAGCTCCTTCACCCGCAGGAGGAGCTTCTCGATGGTCTCCTCCCGCTCGGCGTCGGCGATCCGGCGTGTCAGCTCCTCGACCTCTTTGCGGGCCTGCTGGTCGGCGGCCCTTTCCTCGAACTCCTGTTGCAGCGCGTCCAGGCGAGCCTGGCGATCGGCGTTCTGCTGCTCAAGCGTCTCGATTTCCTGGTAGACCTCTTCGCTCCGCCGCACGAGCGATTCGTATTTGGATTTCCAGAGTCCGACCTGTTCGTCCCTTTCGGCTTTGCCGGGTTCCTCCTCTTTACGACACCCGGCGGGAAAACCGGCGAGCAGGCCGGCGCAAGTCGCAATCCAGAGGACTCGCCAGAGGGCAACTCGTCTCAGAATCATCGCTTTTCCCCTCAACAATAGCTCAATAGGAAGCCGAAGGGGTCAGGTGAGCAATCCCGTGCCACTCTCCGTGCAATTACGGTAGATTCCTGAAGGCAAAACCGAATCAACAGCGCACCCAGATGGCAACCCCACGGTACCGCAAAAGCACCCTGTAAAAAGACACCGGGAGGCCCTCGGCGCGGCGTTCGGCCTCCATGAGGAGAGTCAGTCTACAGGAGCCGAACCTGCCTTTGCAAGCATCCGGCGGCGGCCCGTCCGCCGGGTCGCAGGGCTCACGGAGCCGGGCCAGCAAAAGGGTCGCGGCCCGGCGGGTAATACACCCTCACCAGGGCCAGGCCATGAGGCGGGGCGGTGGGGCCGGCCGCCCGGCGGTCGAGCGCGGCAAGGGCCTCGGCGAACTGCCCCGCGGACAGTTTCCCCCTCCCCGCCTCAAACATCGTGCCGACGAGCGCGCGGACCATGTTATAGGTGAACCCGTCCGCCTTGATGAAGAAATGCAGCTCCTCGCCAGCCCGCTTCCACTCGCTGCGCAGCACCGTGCGGACCGTGCTGGAGAGGTCCCCGCCGGCGGAGGTGAAGCTCGTAAAGTCATGTGTGCCAGCGAGTTGCGAAGCACACTCCTGCATTGCCGCAAGGTCCAACCCGACGGGGACCCGGAGACGGTACCGCCGGCCGAGGGGGCGCCGCTCGCGAGAGCACACCACCCGATAGCGGTAGAGCTTGGCCACGGCCCCGTAGCGCGCGTTGAAGTCCTCGGCCACCTGCCGGGCCGCGAGGACGGAGACGTCACGTGGGAGCCAGAAGTTGAGGGCGCGAGCCATTGTGCCGGGCTCAAGCTCGGAGGCGGTGTCGAAATGGGCCACCTGCCCCTCGGCGTGCACGCCGGTGTCGGTGCGGCCTGCCCCCTGCACCGGCACCCGCCCGGCGGCGCCCGTGGCGCGGCGCACGGCCTCCTCCACCACGCCCTGCACGGTCCTGCCCTCGGCCTGAACCTGCCAGCCGAGATAGTCCGTCCCGTCGTATTCGAGCTTGATGGCCATCCTTCGCATGGGAGTGCGGGCGATGCCCCTTATTGCTCGTCCAGCTCCAGGGTCATCCCGTCGGAGGCGGCACGGACCTCGATGCCGAGGCGCTCGGACATCCGGGCTGCCAGTTCCCAGGGCCTGGCCTTGAGCATGGTCATGCCGAAGTGGGTGAGCACGGCGAGGCGCGGCGAGATATCTTTTATGAGCGCCTCGGCCTGCCCGAGGGACAGGTGGGGGACGTTGCCCTTCTTGTGTTCCTCGTGGAGCACGACGTTGATGACCAGCACTTCCGAGCCACGGTAACTGTCGGCGAGGGCATCGAAATATGCCGTGTCCACGAGGAACGAGAGGTCACCGGCCTCGCGGTGGAACTTGATCCCGTAGGTCTCCACCCCGTGATGATGGCGCGCTGAGGTGCTGAACGTCACCCCGCCCAGTTCGTAGTCGGAGCCGGCCTCCAGCGCCTCCACGCGCTGGGGAAAATCGCGCAAGTAGTTCAGCACGACCCTCTCGGGCCCATCCAGGCACTGCGCAGGCGCGAAGAGGGCTCCCCGTTTGTTCAACCCGCCCCGGGTCATTGCGTCTACCAGGACACTGACGTCGTTGGAGTGGTCAATGTGGGCATGGGTGAGGACCACGGCGTCGAGGCTCGCGACGTCTATCCTCGGCCTTGAAGCGGCGCAGCGCGTCAATGTGCCCGGGCCGGGGTCGAGCATGATATTCCTGCCGCCCAGATGCACGAGCGTGCCGGCGGAATGGCGCACCTGACGCGCCATCACGAAGCGCGCCCCGGCGGTGCCGAGGAACTTGATCCAGTCGCCGTCCCCCACCTCAGCCCTTCGATTCGTAGATTCGACCACAAATTTACTCCCTCAGGACTGAGTGTGCTGAGCGAGCAACGAGCCAGACTCCGGGTGTCAAATATGTTGCCGAACTTGCGAGCCGAAGCACTCAGCCTCCCGGCAGACGAACTGGTCGTCGTGGCGCAGCCCGCTCTCAGAGAATACGCGCGCGGGCTTGCGACACGAATGGGTCGCAGCAAGAGCCTACAGCAAAGCGGGGTGGGGTTACAACGCGAAGTGCCCGTTTCGGGCCTGCGCGGCGGGGTCCCCCGCTTGATCGGCGCAGGAGAGCGCAGGGCGCGAGGTCATATGCTTCAGCCAAGAAAAGGGTTGCACCGTATCGAGTGCTGCGCTATAGTACCTACTGTGAAAACTTTACGTACCGGCACGACGGGGCGAGTTAGAGAAACACCCTCAAGCACGGCGCAGAACCGAAGATTCCAAGCATCGGGAGGCTTCGAAGGCTTGCTTCATCCGAGAGAAGGGTGGCCTTGTGGCCACCGAGCGAAGGATTGCGTGGGAATCTGACGGTTCTGCGCCGCGCTTGCCTGAAGGCGGGTGGCCTTTGTCAGAACCGAGCCGATCCGGGCAGCGTTGGGAGCATCCGGCACGCGCTTTGCTCAATTGAGCCGATGTAAAGCGCTGAGACGCGCTCAGGTGAGGAAGCGGGGCGAGCATGAAGCCGCATCGTTCAAGGCGAGCGGGGCAGGCGGTCGTTGAGTTTGCGCTGGTGCTCCCTGTTTTCCTGCTGCTGCTTTTTGGCGCGCTGGAGTTCGGACGCGCATACCTCAGGCTCCACATCCTGACGAACGCGGCCCGAGAAGGCGCCCGGATAGGCACGATGCCAGGGAATCTGGAG
>JAUWZH010000004.1 GCA_030615435.1 Candidatus Brocadiaceae bacterium
GAGGAAGCCCGCACCCGTTCCAGCAAGGGCACCAGGGCACGCCGGCAGGTGGCGAGGCTCTCCTCGTCGGTCTGCTGGCGCCGCGCGCAGAATCGGGCGAGGGCGGCAGCGGCGCGGGCCTGGATCCGGAGGCTGGCCGGCCTGGAAGTGGTTCCCGTGGCGGCGTCGTAGGATCCCGGAAACCAGCCGTCCGGCCGCTGTTGGCCTGAGAGGTATTGTGCAGCCAGCCGGCACGACCGCCTCGCCTGAGCCAGCCCCACCTCCCGCAGCAGCGGAAGCCCCCGAACCAGCTCCAGGCACCGGGTGCTCCCCGCGCGGGCGCTGACGAAGCTCTGCGACCTCAACAGGGTCATGTAATGCTTTTCCTCTCGCCAGTCCACCGGGGGCGGGCCGGCCTCCTGGCACAGCCTCTCCAAGATATCGAGGTGGTCCCCCGCGCGGTAATCGGCGATGTCGGCCGGCAGAAACGCGTGCGGTTCGCCCTCCCGCCACAGCGCCACCCCTACGGGAGCAGCCAGCTCCAGCAGGGCGACCTGCTCCCGCTGGAGGACCGGCAGAGGCTGTTCTTCGGTGACGATGTCGAACCGCGCCCGGAGCCGGTCGCTGCGGTGAAAGCCCCTGCCCCGAAATCCCGGGTGCTCGAAGAGCCTTCGCGCCGCCGTGCGGGTGCTCTGCGCCAGGGACGGCTCTCGTGCCATCGCCTTCAGCGCCTGGCGGCCCGGCGCGTAGAGCGTGACGAAGACAGCCGAGTTCACCGGACGCCGGCAGGCCTCCGGGAGACCCTCGGACGCGGGCAGGGGCTCGGACGCCTTCAGCGCCTCCAGAGAGTCCCACAGCAGGCGCATCAGGCCCGCCCGGTCGGCGTCGCCGAGCGCAATCGGCCGTCCCCCGAGGGAAGTCTCCGCCAGAGGCTTCATCCGCGCCGAATCCGACGGGGGCGTTCTCCCCTCGCGCACGCCAAGACGCCCCCAGGCAAGGGCCGCGATCACCGGGATGGCGAGCACCGTCAGGACGAACAACGGCGCGATCTCACTCTGGAGCCTGTCCCTGATTTGCCTGTTCATCTTCGGCAGGGTGTCTGTGTTTCGACCGCTACTATCCGGCGCAGCCCGCGCTCCGGCGGGCCTGGTGCCACTCGACGGTGCGGCGCAGCCCTTCTTCAAACCCCACGCGCGGACTGTAACCGAGCACCTCCCGCGCACGGGCGATGTCGGCCTCGGAGTCCCTCACGTCGCCGGGGCGCTCGCCGCTGTAAATGGGCTCGACGCCGGTCCCGATGATCCTCTCCAGCAGGGCCAGCAGCTCGTTCAGAGTATACCGCTCCCCGCAGCCAACGTTCATCGCCATGCCGGATGCCCGGCAGTGGCCGGCCGCCAGCAGGTTCGCCTCCACGACGTTCTCCACGTAGGTGAAGTCCCGGGACTGTTCCCCGTCGCCGAAAACCGTGGGCCGCGAACCCTCCAGCATGGCGGTGATGAAAATGGGCACCACCGCCGCGTAGCGGCTGGCGGGGTCCTGGCGCGGCCCGAACACGTTGAAGTAGCGAAGGGAGATCGTCTCGAGGCCGAACAGCCCCGCGTAGACCTGGCAGTAGTGTTCTCCGGCGAGCTTGCTCGCGGCGTAGGGGCTCTTGGGGACCGGGGGCATGTCCTCCCGCTTCGGCAGGACTGCGGCGTCTCCGTAGACCGAACTGCTGGAGGCGCAGACCACCCTGCGAACGCCGCACCGCCGGGCCGACTCCAGGACCTGAAGCGTGCCCTCGACGTTGGCGCGATTGGTGGACACGGGGTCCTCCACCGACCTCACGACGCTCGCCAGCGCGGCCTGGTGGAAAACGGCCTCGGCCCCGTCGAAGGCGCGGCGAAGCAGTTGACCGTCACACACGTCCCCCTCGAGGAACTCGATGTCGTCGCGCACCTCCTCCAGGTTGTCCATGCGACCGGTGGCGAGGTCGTCCACCACCCTCACCTGGTGCCCGTCCCGAACGAGGCGAACGGTGATGTGGGAGCCAATGAATCCGGCACCTCCGGTAACCGCGTAGCAGGCCACGTTGGATTCTCCTTGCATCTGCGACTTTCGGGCTGAACCAGGACAGTCACCGTGAAAGCTCTCGTAAGGAGAGTTTAGCCCACGCTCTGCGCAGGCGCAACAGGCAAGCGCGGCGCAGGCAGGAGCGCCGGGTTTGACACGCCGAAAGTCCATCAACTATAATCGTCCCGTCGGAAGTGTGCGGCTGTTTGATGAGAACCGGGGTTTTTGCCAAGCGCGAGAAGGTTGAAATAGATGCCGGCGGAGAGGCAACGTGCGGACCGAAAGGTGGCTGTGTCCCGCGGTTCGCGCGGACGTCCGAAACGGGGCAAGGCCGCACCCGGTCGGGCCGGCGCAGGGGCGGGGGAGCCCGACTCCGACGGCCTCGACGCGAGGCTGGAAGAGAAGCGCCTGGCCGCCCGGAAGTCCCTTTTCAGCGTCCTGGTGGTGATTCTGGCGGCCGTGGCGCTGTGGTTCGTCGTGAGCACTCTGAAGGGCGGCCGGAGAGAAGATGCGGTTTCGCTCGCCGCGAACGTGCGTTACACGGTGAAGGTGGGCGAGGTTCCTTCCGAGAGGCGGGAGGCGGTCGAAAGAATGCTCGACAACCGCGTCCTCAAATCACTGGTCGGGGACCACGAGCTGTTCGTGCACGAGATGGCCGGCGGCAGGCTCGCCCTGTGCGCCGGACGCTTTCGCTCAAAGGATTCGCCCCCGGCACAGGAGCTGCTGGGGCGTCTGAGGAGTTACAGCCAGGGGGGGCGGCGGCCGTTCGGCTCGGCCGGCATCTGGCCTTACACGCCGGCGGGGACGGAGTAACTCGCGCAATCAACGCGGAGACCATAACTGTCATGTCCATCCACAAGAGTTTGAAGGTCAAGAACAGGCATTCTCGCGCGCGGAACGTGCTTTCGCGCGAGGAACGCATCGAGCGCCTCGAAGAGGAAGAGCGCTGGTCCGAAGGCAACTCCATCTTCCGCCTGGCCAAGGTCCGTGTGGAAACGGTGGCCCCGCGCAAGCGCTCCAAGGAAGAAAAGCCTGAAGAAGCGCCTGGAGAGGCCGTCGCAGAAGGGGCCGCCGAGGAAGCCCCTGAAAAGCCGTAAGGCCCTCCTCTGCCTATTTTCCCTGTGGTTCGTCTGGGGGAGAGACCTCCGTGGATGCCAGCAAGCTCATCGCCGGACGGATGGCCGTGATTGATTCTTCCGGCATCCGGAAGGTCTTCGACCTGGCCAGGAGCATCCCCGACCCGATCAACCTGAGCATCGGTCAGCCGGACTTCCCGGTGCCGGAGGCTGTGAAGGCCAAAGCCATGCAGGCAATCGCTCAGGACCACAATCGTTATACGGTAACCCAGGGCATCGCGGAACTGCGCGAGATGGTGCTCGCCGCCGAGAAGCAGAGGACGGGCATCAAGCACGACGCGATCCTGATTACCAGCGGCGTCTCCGGGGGTTTGCTTCTGGCGTTCACTGCGATGATCAACGCGGGGGACAAAGTGGCCATCCCCGATCCCTACTTCGTGATGTACAAGCATCTGTGCCGCCTGTTCGGCGGCGAGCCGCTGTACGTGGACACCTATCCGGACTTTCAACTCACCGCCGAGCGCCTCGAGGCCGCCGGGGCGGGGCAGGCAAAGATACTGCTGCTGAACAGCCCCAACAATCCCTCCGGGCAGGTGTTCCCCGAGCAGGAGCTTCGCAGCATTGCCGAATGGGCGCGCGTCAACGACGTGTTCATCATCAGCGATGAGATATACAGCGCCTTCGTCTACGACGGACGGTTCGCGAGCATAGCGCCTTACAGCGAAGACGTGCTGCTGCTGAGCGGTTTCAGCAAGTGCAGCGCCATGACGGGCTGGCGTCTGGGCTACGCCATCGGGCCGGATGAGATCATCGCGGAGATGACGAAGCTTCAGCAGTTCAGCTTCGTGTGCGCCCCGTCCATTGCGCAGCACGCGGCTCTTGTGGCCGTTTCGCTCGACGTGAGCCCCTACGTGAACGCATACAGGAGCAAGAGGGACCTGACCTACGAGGGCCTGCGGGGCAAGTTCGAGCTGGCCCGGCCCCAGGGGGCTTTTTACGCCTTCGTTCGGGCGCCGGGGGACGACGGCGACGCCTTCGCCCAGAGGGCCATCAGGAACTCCTGTCTGGTCATCCCCGGCAGCGTGTTCAGTGAGAAGAAGAGCCACTTCCGCGTTTCCTTCGCGGCCGAGGACGAGACGATCGAGGCGGGAACGCGGCTGCTCTGCTCGCTGGTCTGAGGGGAGGAGCGGGCGGCGATGCTCGCTACTTGAGGCCGTACTTGGCGAGCTTGCGGTACATCGTGGCGCGGCTGAGCCCGAGTTTGCGCGCGGCCCGGCTGACGTTTCCCGTGTATTTGCGCACCGCCTCGAGGATGGCCTTCTTTTCCACCTCTTCCAGAGGCATCACCTCGTCGCTCTCAGGGCGGGCTTGAGCCGGAGGGCGGAGGGCATCTTCCACGGTCTTCAACGCCTCCTCCACCGAGAGTCTCGGGGGTTCGGCCCCCGAGGTGTCCTCCCGAATATGCCCGGGCAGCAGGTCGGGGGTGACCGTGTCGCTTGTGGCCAGCACCACGATTCGCTCGATGGTGTTTCGCAGCTCGCGCACGTTGCCGGGCCACTGGTAGCATAGCAAGATGCGCATGGCCTCGGGGGAGAAGTCCCAGAAGTACTTGTTGTGTTTCTCCCCGTAAAGCTCCAGGAAGTGTTGGGCCAGCAGCGGGATGTCCTCGGGGCGTTCGCGCAGGGCAGTCATGTGGATGGGCACGACGTTGAGGCGGTAGTAGAGGTCCTCCCGCAGTCGCCCGTTGCGAACCTGCTCCATCGGGTCCCGATTGGTGGCGGCGATCACCCTGGTGTCAACCTGCACGGGCTCGGAGCCCCCCACGCGGGTGAAATTGCGCTCTTCCAGGAAGCGCAGCAGCTTGGACTGAAGCCCCGCGTCCATCTCGCAGATCTCGTCCAGAAACAGCGTGCCCATGTGCGCCATCTCGCAGTGTCCGATGTGGCGCCTGTCCGCCCCCGTGAAGGCGCCCTTCTCGTGGCCGAACAGCTCGCTTTCCAGCAGGTCCTTCGGGATGGTGCTGCAGTCCACGCACACGAGCCGTCCCGAGTCCTTTCGCGGGCTCAGCTCGTGGAGGGTGTGCGCGGCGAGTTCCTTGCCCGTGCCACTTTCCCCGGACAGGAAGACGGAGGCGTCGGTCCCGGCCACTTTGGCAATGCAGGCATAGATGTCCTGAAGAGCTGCGCTGATTCCCACTAACCTGCCGCCGAACTTGCCTCGCCGCTTGTAAGCATCCTCCAACTGGTCAACCTCCACCAGCATGCGGTGATTCTCGGCGGCTTCGCGCAGGACGCGGCGCAGTTTCTCGGGACTTGCCTGCGGGCCAACCACGTCGTAGGCCCCGCCTTTGACGCATTTCACGATCGTTTCGACATCGGGTTCCTCTACGATGATCACCACGGGGAGGCGCGAGTAGCGGGACTGGAGTTCGTCGAGCAACTTCCCCTTCCCCACGGCGCGGGAAGGGTCCATCACAACCACGTCCGGCACTGCCTCGACGATGGAATCCAGGAGGGACTGGCGGGAACTGCACCGGGTTACCTCATGATCCTCGCTCAGGGCGTCGGCGCAGAGACCGGGACCCACCACGTACAGTCGTATTCGTTTTTCCTCTGTCCCTTTGCCCATGGGAGGAGACCTGCACTACTCGAGGGAGCATGCCAAACCACGGTCCGAATCAGCGGCGAAGAACCCCAGAAGACCTTTGCCTATTCCGTCACGATGCGGCGCGCTGGTTCAGGCATCGGGCGGCCTCGGATTCGGACGCCGCCAGCTCGAATACCCGCGTCAGCCGGGTCAGCTCGAGAACAGAGCGTATGCGCTCCGGCACCTCTGCCAGGCACAAGTCGCCCCCCAGCGCCACGCAGCGTCTCAGACACCCCACCAGAACCCCCAGCCCCGAGCTGTCTATGAAGTCCAGGTCCTTCAGGTTGAATACCAGGTTGGAGTTCCCGTCGGCGATAAGTTTCTGCAACTGTGCCTTCGCATCGGTTACAGTCGAGGCGTCGAGGCGTCCTGATATCTCGACCACGGTCCCGCCGTTCAGTTGGCGCACGTTTTGGATCAAGAAACTCTCCCCCGACAACCGACATACGGACAATGTATCTGAACCTTCGCTATGTTAACTTCCTATCCCCGCCTTGTCAACGGCGTTCAGTCCCTTTCCCCGGGAGCAAACGGGGGCCGCCAGGTGGCGGGCAGGCCGCGGCACGGGGGCCGCCCGGTCGGCCCTCGCTTCTGTGCCGTTCGCACGTCATTTTGATCTCGAGGCCGTCTGTGGTAGAAATACGGGGCAGCGCTGAGATGGTGAGCTTGGAGCGGTTTTTCGAGCGCTACTTCGGAACTGTCGAGACGTTCCGGTGAAGACGGCTGCGAGCCGGGGGTGAAGGCGGAGGTCGGCCCTTTCCTGACGAGAACCCGCGCTCATGGACGCGAACTACATCCCCGGCCTGGAACCTTTCGGGCAGGGCTTCGAGACGGTCCAGATCATCATCGGCATTGCCGTTCTGGTGCTGGGCACCATTGGCATCGTGCTGTACCTGCGCTGGAAGCTTCCGAGGGAAGACGAACCGCTGGACGAAGGCGGCAGCCGCGAGGACAGTGGCGATCGGGCGTGAAGGAGATGATCGTCGCCTGCCCGCGTCCTGGTTTCTGAGTCCGGGGGAGGCGTGCAGGTCCTGCTTCCGGCGCGTGTGCGCCGCCTCTGGGGAGCTTAATGGGACCATTTCTTCTCAGCAGGCGCCGGGTTCTCCTCCTGTGGCGGCCTGCCCTTCCGGCGCGTGCTCCCGGCGGCGTTCGGCCACCAGGATGATCTCCCGCAGGGCTTCGGCGCTTTTCGCCTTCAACCATCGGCGGTCGAACTCGGGGTTCTGTGCGATCTCCGCGATGGCCACGAGGGCCTTGAGGTAGAAGTTGCGCTCCCGGGTCGGGGCCGCCAGGGCGAAGACGATCCGAACGGGCGGTTGGCCTTTCTCGTACTGTATGCCGTCCCGGCTGCGGATCAGGATGATCTGAAAGGTATCGAGTTCCTCCAGCACCAGGTGAGGAATGGCCAGACCGGGCCGCACGAGGGTCGAGGAGAGGGCCTCGCGCCTGTTGAGCATCGCGCAGAGCTTCTCCGGCGCGTGCGGGGTCTGCGCGGCGAGGAGGTCGGCGATCTTGCGGAACAGCTCGTCGCGGGAGATCCGCCCCGGCAAGTCCAGCGCGGGGCACTGCTGCACGAGGCGGTCGAAGCGGTCCTCGACGACCTGGTCTCGCTCGTGCACCACGCGGGCCAGCTCGGCTTCGATGTCGTGGTCCTGGAAATCGGCCGCCGCCAGCCTCGCCGCCAGGCGCACCAGAGCCGACTCGCGCATCACGCGCACCTTCGCGTAGAGCGCATACCAGACCAGCGCGCCGCCGAGGATCGCCCCCGCGATGGCGAGCACCAAGCTGCCGAGCTCCACCAGCAGGAAACCGTAGCACAGGACCCCCGCGATCTGGAGCCACGGGTAGAACGGACATCGCCAGGAGGGGCGGTAGGTCGGGATGCGGCTCTCTCGCATCATGATCAGCGAGAGCATGACAAACATGAACAGCAGTATCTTCAGAGCGCTCGCGGCCTTGACGAATACCTCCAGCTTCAGAAGCAGGATCACGGAGAGCATGAACGCCGAGGTGAACAGGATGGCGTAGTGGGGTGTGCCTCGCTTCTTGCCGACCAGGCGCAGCCATGGCGGCAGGAGGCCGTCCTGGCTCATTGCCATCACCGTGCGCGAGGCGGCCAGGATGCCGGCGTTGCCGGTGGTGAGAAAAGCGCAGAGGGCCGCGAAAGCAAGGACTGTGGCGCCCGCCTGCCCCCAGAGCGTGCCGGCCGCTTGAGACAGCGGCGCGAAGGTCCACGCGTCTTCCGAGGCCGGCAGCAGCCCCACCGTTACGAATACTGCGGCAACGTACAGCAGGCCGACGATCACGTAGGACGCGAACATGCCCACGAGGATGTCGCGTTTGGGCCTGCGCACCTCCTCGCCGAGGGTCGCCACCTTCGTGATCCCGCCGAAGGAGATGAAGACCACGGCGGCGCCCGCCAGCAGCGAGTTCCAGCCGTGCGGAAAGAGCGGCTCGTAGCGGGCCGGGTTGACCGAGCCGACACCGGCCGCGACGTATCCGACGAGGACCAGCAACAACGCCGCCACGAGCCATATCTGGATGCGCCCGGTGACCTTGACCCCCGCGAGGTTCAAGGCCGTCACCAACACACAGGCCGCGCACGCGACGCCCTTGACATGCCAGGGCGAGAACCCCCACCGTCCCACCAGGGGCATCAGCAAGCCGATGCCAAGCAGGGCGAAGGCGCTCTTGAAGGCCAGGGAGGCCCACGCGGCGATCCCGCCGACGGTTCCGAGCGCCGGCCCGAGGCTGCGGTCAATGAAGTAGTAATCCCCGCCGGCTTTCGGCATTGCCGTCACCAGCTCCGCCTTGCTCAGCAGGGCGGGCAGCAGCAGAACCGCCGCCAGCAGGTAGCACAGGAACACCCCGGGACCCACCTTGCCGAATGCGATGGCCGGCAGGACGAACAGGCCCGAGCTGATCATGGCGCCGGTCCCCACGGCAAAGACGCCGAGATAGCCCAGTTCCCTTTTCAGTGCCATCGAGGGGACCCTCGCTTTCCTTGCGCCGGGCGGCGCTCTCCCGCCTGCCGGTGTCGGCCGCCCTCGGCGCCGCCCGGCTACAGCCGATTCAGAACCGCTTCAGGCGCGAATCAGGGCCTCCGCAGAACTGCGATCCGGAATCCTATTCCCAGGTTGCTGGCTTTTCTAAGGGAGTTCCATCCGGCTTACAGACCTTCTGCGGTAGTTGGCTCTTGGAGAATTTGGCCCGATTGATGGTGAATGAAGCCGTCGCCAGCTTCTCCAGCTCCGTGGAGTGCCTCTTTGGGGGGAACGCCACGACAATTCGTTTCCGGGGGAACCGCCGCCGGATGCTTTCGATCGGACTCGCAAGATCCCCATCGGCCGATATCAATAATGCGCTGTCAAAGCGGTCGTCAAAGGCATCGAGCAACATCTCGACCGCGATGTTAACGTCGGTCCCCTTTTCTTCATGGTCAAGCCATTGGTGGCCGCAGTTGAAGCAGCACCGTTTCTTGTGAAGGTAGTGACCGTAGTGGAGGACAACGCTTGTTTGCGCCTCCAGGGCCTCAAGATAGGTGTTTTGACGATTGGCCTTGTCCGGTTCGCTCGGTGTTGCCGATACATGCGCAGTGAAGTACTTGACAGCCACCAGGTCCTGATGCGGCTTCAGAAGGCTCCGAACCAGTAACTCCACGTCCAGCCAATAGAAACGGCGCCAACGGGCCTCTTTCAGGCCGAAGTAAAGGTTGAACCCATCAACGTACGCCACAACTCGCTCCATTGCGGACCCCCGTCCTGGGAAGCAAAACTTGCCAGTCACCGAAGAGATCGAGAAGAATTCCCCAAATTATCCAGATTGTGCCTTGACATTATCCATAGAACGCGTATTATAATTGTTGATAGCTGCCCCGCCAAGGATAGCATCCTTGGCCCAACGCCCCGAAAGGGGCGTTTCTATTGTACCCTTGGTCGCACGTTCGGCTTGAGACGGGATGGCAGGCAGCCCTGGCGTACACGGAGGCGGCATCCAGCACAAGCCCTCTCGCCCGGCTATACGCGGTCCAAACCCGGTTTAGGCGCAAATCGGCTCTTTTGGTGGGGATGGGCGGCGCCGACGCGCTCCTGCGCGCGCAGAGCAATTGCCGCACCCTTTCGGGCGCCTTATAATACCTTACGAGCCTGCGGGATCAAAGGGGGAGGCGATTGTGGGCAACTGTCCGCTCACCCGAAGGGAGTTCATGACGGCGGCGCTGTTCGGGGCCGGAGCGGCTGCCTCTGCGCTCAGTGCACGTGCCGCGCCCGGCATTGACACCTCCCCGGAAGCGCACCCCCGCCTCAGCGACCATGAGGCCCTGGCTTATGAGAAGCTGCCGGGCAAGAAGGTCCACTGCACGCTCTGCCCGCGCGAGTGCGTCGTGGCCGACCGCGAGCGGGGCTTCTGCGGGGTGAGGGAGAACCGGGGCGGCATCTACAAGACGCTCGTCTACGCGCGCCCCTGCGCGCTGCACAAGGACCCGATCGAGAAGAAGCCGCTCTTCCACTTCCTTCCGGGCACCTACGCCTTCTCCATCGCGACGGCCGGGTGCAACGTCGAGTGCCAGTTCTGCCAGAACTGGCGCATCAGCCAGTTCCGCCCAGAGGAGGTGGACTCCACGTATTGCCCTCCGGCCACCGTGGCCGACCTCGCCGAGCGCACGGGCTGCGAGAGCATCGCCTACACCTACAGTGAGCCGGTCATCTTCTACGAATACATGCTGGACTGCGCTCGCGAAGGGAACCGGAGGGGCCGCCGCAGCGTGATGATCAGCAACGGGGCCATTTGCCCCGAGCCGTTGAAAACGCTCTGTAAGGAGCTGGCGGCCGTCAAGGTGGACCTGAAGGCCTTCACCGAGGAGTTCTACCGGCGATACGTGCGCGGCGAGCTGAAGCCGGTCCTCAAGGCCATAGAGCTCCTGAAGCAGTTGGAGATGCACCTCGAACTGGTGGTGCTGCTCATTCCCGGGCTCAACGACGGAGCGGAGGAAATCCGGGAAATGGCCCGCTGGGTGGTGAAGAACCTCGGGCCGGACGTGCCGATGCACTTCTCGCGCTTTCAGCCGGCCTACAAGATGACGAACCTCTCACCCACTCCCGTTCGGACGCTGGAGCGGGCGCGGGAGACCGCCGTCGCCGAGGGAGTTCACTACGCCTACGTTGGAAACGTCCCGGGCCACCGTTACGGGCACACCTACTGCCACAACTGCGGCGAGAAGATCATAGCCCGCTACGGCAACCGCGTCCTCTCCACAAGCATCCCGCAGGGCAGGTGCGAGTTCTGCGGGGCCGCCATACCAGGGGTCTGGAAGTAGGAGGCCCGAAGCGGCTGGCAGGGCCGCCGCCGCGTGTTTTCCCTTGACCGGCCTGCTGCCGCCCCGTGACAATGTCGCCCCGAGAGAGGGGGCCGCCGAATGACGAGGGAACGCGAGCTTGACGGTCCGGTTCTCGTGAGCGCCTGCCTGCTGGGCCTGAGGTGCCGTTGGGACGGAACGGAGTGCCGGCGGGAGGAAGTCTTCCGAATGACGCGGGGCCGGCCCGTCATCCCCGTTTGCCCCGAGCAGCAGGGTGGCCTGCCGACCCCTCGGGAGCCGGCGGAAATCCAGCGGGGAGACGGCGGGGACGTCCTCGACGGGACCGGCCGGGTAATCGCGCGGGACGGGCGCGACATAACGCAGAATTACCTGCGCGGCGCTCGCCAGGCGTTGAAGCTCGGCGAGATGTTCGGCGCTTCACGCGCGATCCTCAAGGAGGGCAGCCCCGCCTGCGGCGTGCGGCGCGTAAAGCGCGGCGGGCAGGACGTGGAAGGCATGGGCGTTGCCGCCGCTCTGCTGGCCCGGAGGGGAGTGGAGCTTGAAGGAATGGACTGAGGCCCTCGCCTCTGAGGAGCTCGGTGATGAGCCTGAGACGCCGAAAAGGTCCGGGCTTGTGCGCCGGATGTACGACTGGACCATTCACTGGGCGGAGACGCCTTACGCGCTGTGGGCCCTGCTGGCGCTCGCCTTTGCCGAGGCCTCGTTCTTCCCGATTCCGCCGGACGTCCTGCTGATCGCCATGGCGCTCGGCGCCCCCCGGAAGTCGCTGCGCTACGCGGCCGTTTGCACGACGGGTTCGGTGCTGGGAGCATTACTCGGTTACGCGATCGGGAGGTTCTTCTTCGAGGCGGTCGGCAGGACGTTGATTGATTTCTACGGGGCGTGGGATGCCTATGAGGGTCTGAGCGAGGGCTTCCGCGCACACGGGTTCGTGTATGTGTTCGGCGCGGCGCTTACGCCGATCCCCTACAAGGTGTTCACCATAGCGGCGGGAGCCTGCGGCGTGGAACTGGGGGTGGTAATTGCCGCTTCGGTCCTCGGACGGGGGCTGCGGTTCTTCGCCGTCGGCGCTCTGTTCAGGTTCTTCGGCCAGCCGATCAAGCGGTTCATTGACCGCTACTTCAACCTCCTGACCGTCCTGTTTCTTGTCCTTTTGGTCGGAGGGTTCTTTCTTGTTAGAATCCTGTGGGGACAGAATGAGGCTGGCCCGGCTCCGTCCGAGCACGAGCCGGCCACCGAGGAGCCCCTCGGCGCGGAGCCCGAGGAGGGGCAGGGGGAACAGAACGAGGGAGCACAAGAGGAGCTGGAGGGAGGCATGCTTTCGCAACAAGCTCGTCGGAGATTGCTGGAACTCGCCCGGGGGGCCGTGGAGGCTGCCGTGAAGGGGCAGCGTCTCGAACCGGTCGAAGTGGATGCCCCGGAGCTCCAGGGACACCAGGGCGCATTCGTCACCCTCAAGACCCGGGGCCGGCTGAGGGGGTGCATAGGGCGTTTCGTCGCGGACCGGCCGCTGTGGAAGACGGTGAGGCGGATGGCGGCCTCTTCGGCCACGGAGGACTCGCGGTTCGAGACGATGCGGCTTCGCCCAGAGGAGCTGGGGGAACTCGACATCGAGATATCCGTGCTCTCGCCGCTGGAGAGGATAGAGAACCCGCTGGATCTGGAGCTCGGCACGCACGGCATTTACATCCGGCGCGGGATGCGCACAGGCTGTTTCCTGCCCCAGGTGGCCACCGAGACGGGATGGAGCAAGGAACAGTTCCTGTCCCAGTGCTGCGCCGGCAAGGCCGGACTGCCCCCCGACGCCTGGCAAGACCCCGAAACGGAAGTCCTCGTCTTCACCGCCGAGATCGTCACTGAAGGCGAGTTGGGGAACTGAAGCGGGGGCGGCCCGCCTGCCACAGGCCACTTTTTTCCGGCGACATTCACGGGTACCCACATTTTCCCTATCTTGTGTCAGGCAAGCCACATACGCCATAATGGGGCACGCGTGAGAAGCGGACGGGAACATCATCAAGAGGGTACCCGAGGGGCTTTCCTGCTGGTGGCTGTTGGATGTCCTTTCTTGTTCCCGGCAAACCACTTACGACGACCCTCTCCCGTCCTCCTCAGGCGTCCAGGAGGGCGGATTTCAAAGAATTGGGGCTTTTACGCCTTGACAATCCCCATAACTATGAATATATTGGAGTCGGTTTCAGCGGGGGGGACGATCCGGCTCTCATCTTCGAGGAGGAGGATTGAGTCATAGGGAAAGGAGAGGGTTCATGTTGACGAAATGCGGGCTGCGTGGCGGGGTGCCAATCATTGAACGAATCGCCAGGCGGTCGGCTGAGCGAGTGCTTTCTCATAGGCATTTCGGCTGTCATAGTGAAGAAGGGGCGCGGAAGAAGATCGTCAAGTGTGTTCGTCGGGGCGAGAACTTCGGGTACATAACGGGAGAACTGGACCCTA
This sequence comes from Candidatus Brocadiaceae bacterium, assembly GCA_030615435.1. GTDB lineage: Bacteria > Planctomycetota > Brocadiia > SM23-32 > SM23-32 > JAUWZH01. Next base: position 13,519 of record JAUWZH010000004.1, read on the forward strand.
AGATGTTCGAAAAGAAGAAATTCCTGAAAGCCCTACGAGAAACCCTTGACGACGGAGGCCAGGCTGTTTTCGTATTTTACAAGGCACCAAAATATGACGATGCAGTAGCGAAGCTCAAAGACGAGAACGGGGGCATCTGGAAGTTGAAGAAACAGTTTCCTGATCGGCTAAGGCTTTTTCATGGAAAGGAGAGGCTGAGGAAACACTATGCGTATTTCGGTGACGACGAGGTCATGATTGAGGAGGAGCATAAATCTGGTGACCCGCGCGCCACGGACTTTTACCGTTCTCACGCATTAGCCCGTCGTGCAAGAGAAAGCATCGACGGACTGATTGACGGCAACTCTCGGTTTCTCCGGGACGTCGTCTCCTCTCCCTCTGGCTGTTGAAGGACACCGGCGTTGGACAGACTTTGCACGGTTCAGGCTTTGCTCGTGTCTGTCAGTTTCGTAATGATCATATACGCTCTTCAGGAACCCGCCAGATTCCCCGCCGCCCGTGTTCTCTATTCTTTCGCACTCTTCCTGTGGTTTCTCCTGGTGGTAACGCTGTTGCTGAGCTTGCACGCCCCGTGGGCAGAGCCCGTTTTGACGTACGCGACGGCAGTCGTGTGTGTTTTCTTTGGGATTACTGTGCACACGAGCTGTGTAAGCATCTTCCGCCCACCCCACGTGCAGAACATACTGGATAAGGCCATCAGCCAGATCGATAATGCAGAGGACGAGCAGGAGCAGATAGGTTTCCGCACGTAGCCATTCCTCCCGTAAGGCATCTCAAGCCCCATTTCCAGGCATTTCGAGTTAGCGGGCAGATTCTTTCTCCCCCCGCCTCCACCATACTTTTCTGGACCCTCGTGGGCAGACGGGGATTTTCCTTTTGTACGGGCTCGCGCGTCGTTTGGACGGGGGGAAAGCGCGGTTCTCGCCAGATGAAGCCAAGCGCTCGGGTGCACGACTTTCAGAACTCGTCCAGAGGGCTGGTGGGCGGACTGGTGATTCTTGAATTGCGTGCCACACTTGCTCCCCCGGGCGGGGTGCTCGGGTTATAATGCAGCTCGCAGGACGCCTGCCCGGAGGTGATGGCAGACCGCAAGATGGAGGTCGCTGCAATGAAGAGATTGCTGGGCGCGCCTGCTCGCAAGAGGAAGCCTTCTCCCCCGCCCGAGTTGCTCCTCGGTTCGGGCCGGGCAGCCCTGGCCTTCACGCACTGTTCTTGAGGTTACTGCATCATGTCAGGACATTCTCATTGGGCGGGGATCAAGTACAAGAAGGATAGGGAAGACAAGAGGAAGGGCCGCCTGTTCAGCAGGCTTGCCAAGGCGCTGATCTCGGCCGCTCGCACGGGCGGCAAGAAGGTCGAGACCAATCTCGCGCTCCAGTATGCCATCGAGCAGGCCAAGGCCGCCAACATGCCCAAGGGCAACATCGAGCGCGCCATCCTCAAGGGCGCCGGTGAGTTGGAAGGCCAGCAGGTGGAGGCGCTCCGATATGAGGGCTACGGGAGCGGCGGGGCGGCCGTGATGGTGGACGCGCTCACCGACAACCGCAACCGCACCACCCCAAGGGTCAGAATCATCTTCGAGAGCCACGCCGGCAAACTCGGCACGAGCGGCTGCGTGGCGTGGATGTTCGAGACCAAGGGCCTCATCATTCTGGACCTGGAGGATGCCTCCGAGGAGGAAGAGGTCTTCGACGTCGCCGTGGAGGCCGGGGCCGAGGACTTCCAGAAGGCCGGGGACGTCTACGAGCTGAGATGCCCCGTCGCCGAGTTCAGGAACGTGCTCGAGGCCCTCGAGCGCAGCGGCATCGAGCACGAATCGGCGGAGATCACCGAAGTGCCCCGCTCTTACGTGGACCTGAGCGTCGAGGACGGCAGGAAGATACTGCGCCTGATGGAAGAGCTGGAAGAGGACGAGGACGTCACCGCGGTTCACTCGAACTTCAACCTGCCCGAAGAGCTCGTGGCCGAGCTCGGCAGCCAGTAGGCGCGCTGAACTCCCCGGCGGCTTCTGCGTCGGCTCGCCTCTGCCGCGCGCCTTTCAACGTTTGCTGTACTGGTGGGCGCGGCGGGCCTTGTGGAGGCCGTATTTCTTGCGTTCCACCATGCGGGGGTCCCGCGTGAGGAGCTTGTGCTCCTTCAGCACGCTCTCCAGCGAGCCGTCCGCCTTGAACAGCGCCCGCGCAATGCCCAGCCTCAGGGCGCCCGCCTGTCCGCTCACGCCTCCCCCTTTGATCGTGACGATGATGTCGTACCTCTCCGCAGTGCCCGTCGCCTTGAGGGGAGCCAGTGCCAGCTCCCTGTGCTCCCTGCGGGGGAAGTAGTCGCCCATGTCGCGGGAGTTGACCGTGATCACCCCGGTGCCGGGCTTGATACGCACCCGGGCCACCGAACGCTTGCGCCTTCCTGTTCCCCACCAGTGTATCGTCGCCATTTGCCCGCTCGTGCTTCTCCTTCGCTCTGAGCAGGAGGCCCGTAGGGGGGCCTCAATTGGTCAGTTCAATGCTCTGCGGCTTGGCGTAAGTATGCGGATGGTCCGGCCCGCGATAGACCTTGAGCTTCTTGAGCATTTTCCGTCCCAGCTTGGTCCGGGGCAGCATCCGCTTGACCGCAAGCCGGACGACGTCCTCCGGATGTTTCTGGAGCATCACCCAGGCCGGGCGCTCCTTGAGCCCGCCGGGATAGCCGCTATAGCGCTTGTACATCTTCTGTTTCAGCTTCTTGCCCGTCAGATGCACCTTCTCGGCGTTTGTCACCACGACGTAAGCGCCGGTGTCCACGTGAGGCGTGTAATCGGGACGGTCCTTGCCCATCAGGAGCACGGCGATCCGCACGGCGAGCCGCCCCAGGACTTTTCCCTCGGCGTCCATGTGGTACCAGCGCCGCAACTCTGGAGGGAAATCCTCTTTTCTTGCAAAACGCGTTTCCATGAGCAACCGTTTGCGCGAGATTCTGACGTGGGCCTCTCTGCGTCTTTCGAGCCCGGGACGATGCAGTAGTATAAGGCATGGTGGAGCGGGCGTCAAAGGGATTCCGGCCGTTGCCGGTCCGAGCCCCCTCCGGGTATACTGATCAGTTTGGACAGGTCTCAGCACTGTAGATAGAGGGCGCCATGCGTGCTGCCGACCAGCCGACGAACAGCACCATCCGCGTGCGGGGAGCCAGGGTCCACAACCTGAAGGGCGTGGACCTCGACGTGCCGCGGGGGCAGTACATCGCGGTGACGGGGGTGAGCGGCAGCGGCAAGTCCAGCCTCGTGCTCGATACCCTTTACGCCGAGGGACAGAGGCGTTACGTGGAATCCTTCAGCGCCTACGCCCGGCAGTTCCTCGAGCGCATGGACAAGCCGGAGGTGGACCGGATCGAGAACATCCCCCCCGCCATCGCGATCGAGCAGAAAAATCCGGTGAAAAACCGCCGCTCCACCGTCGGCACCGCCACCGAGCTCAATGACTACCTGCGGCTGCTCTTCGCGCGGGTAGGCGAGGTTCACTGTCCGGAGTGCGGGGAGCGCATCGAGGTCCACAGCGTCAGCGCGGCGGTCGAAGAGGTGATGCAACTGCCCGAGGGAACGCGGTTCATGGCGACTTTTCCGCTCCGCCTCAGCGCGAAGCTGCCCCTCACGGAGCAGATCGAGCGCCTGCGCGAGATGGGCTTCGTGCGCCTGTTTGCCGGCGGCCGCGTGGTGGACATCAGCGCCGGGGCGCCAAAGCTGCCGAAGGGCGACGAGACGCAGGTGGTGGTGGACCGCCTGATCGTCGGTCCGAAGGCGAGGGGCCGCCTCGCCGAGGCGGTGGAGACCTGCTACAGGCTGGGTCGGGGACGCTGCGTCGTGCGGGTGATCGGAGGTCGCACGTTGCTTTTCAGCCGGGATTTCCGCTGCACGGCATGCGGCGGGACCATGCCCGAGGTTACGCCGCAGCTCTTCTCCTTCAACGGCCCACTCGGGGCGTGCGAGAACTGCACGGGCTACGGCGCAACGATAGAGATGGACCCCCGGAGGGTCGTGCCCAACCCCCGCCTGTCCCTGGAGGACGGGGCCATCCTGCCCTGGACGACGCAGAGCACGCAGGAGTGTCTGGAGCAGCTTCTGGAGGGCGCGCCCCGGGCGGGCATCCCCGTTGACGTCCCGTGGGAGGAGTTGACGCGGGAGCAGCGCGAGGCCGTCTTCTCCGGCACGGACAGCTTCTATGGCGTGCGTGACTTCTTCGATTGGCTGGAGAGCAGGAAATACAAACTGCACGTGCGCGTGCTGCTGAGCCGCTACCGGCGCTACGTCGCCTGCTCCGAGTGCGGCGGGACGCGGTTGTGCCCGGAGGCCCTCGCGGTGAGGATACAGGGCAAGAACATCGCCGAGATAAGCGCCATGAGCATCGAGCAGGCGCACCGGTTCTTCCACCGCGAGCTGGAGCTCTCCGATTACCACCAGAAGGTGGCCGAGACCGTGCTCGCAGAGATTCGCGAGCGGCTCGACTATCTCCTGCGCATCGGCCTCGGCTACGTGACGCTCGACCGCACCACCCGCACCCTCAGCGGGGGTGAGATGCAGCGCGTGAACCTCGCCACGAGCCTGGGGTCGGCACTGGTCAACACCCTCTACATCCTCGACGAGCCGAGCGTCGGCCTTCACGCTCGGGACAACCAGCGCCTCATCGAGATCATCAAGAGGCTCAGGGACCGGGGCAACACGGTGATGGTGATCGAGCACGACCGTCACATCATGGAGGTGGCCGACTACGTGATTGACCTCGGCCCGGGCGCCGGCGAGCAGGGCGGCAGGGTGGTCTACGCGGGGCCGGTGGAAGGATTGAAGCGCTGCGAGGACTCCGTCACCGGCGCCTACCTGCGGGGGGAGACGCGCATTCCCCTGCCCGGGCGCCGTCGTCGAGGGGGCAAAGAGAGAATCGTGCTCAGAGGCTGCCGCCACCACAACCTCAAGGACATAGACGTGGAGTTGCCCCTCGGCACGTTCATCTGCGTGACGGGGGTGAGCGGCAGCGGCAAGAGCACCCTGGTCCAGGACACCCTCTACGGGGCCATCAAACGCCACAAGCCCGGCGGATACGGGGAGGAGGTCGGAGAGCACCGCCTGATAAGCGGGCACGACCTCATAGATGAAGCGGTCCTGGTGGACCAGAGCCCGATCGGCCGCACGCCGCGCTCCAACCCCGCCACGTACATGAAGGTCTACGGCCACATCCGGAGGCTTTTCGCCGACACGAAGGAGGCACGGGTGCGCAACCTGCACGCCGGGGCCTTCTCGTTCAACACCCCGGGAGGGCGCTGCGAGAACTGCAAGGGCGCCGGCAGCATCAAGGTGGACATGCAGTTCCTCGCGGACATCTACGTGACCTGCGACCGCTGTGAGGGGCGGCGCTTCCGCAAGGACGTCCTGGATGTCAAATACCGGGGCCGCTCCATCCACGACGTGCTGGATATGACCGTCGAGAAGGCGATGAGGTTCTTTCGGGACCAGCGCAAGATCGTGCGCAGGCTCCGCCTGCTCTATGACACGGGCCTGGGCTACGTGAGGCTCGGCCAGCCGGCCAACACGCTCTCGGGCGGGGAAGCCCAGCGTCTCAAACTCGCCCGGCACATGAGGGACACCTCCTCGAGGGCCTCCGGGCACAACGGCAGCGAGGAAGAGCTCCTGCTGATCTTCGACGAGCCGACGGTGGGCCTGCACTTCGACGACATCAGGAAGCTGCTGGGGTGTTTTCAGGCGCTGGTGGAGGCGGGGCACACGGTGTTGGTTGTCGAGCACAACCTGGATGTCATCAAGTCCGCCGACTACGTGATTGACCTCGGTCCCGAAGAGGGCGAGCGGGGGGGCGAGCTCGTCGTCGCCGGCACCCCGGAGCAGGTGGCCGAGTGCGAGCGCTCACACACGGGCCGCTTCCTGCGCGAGGTGCTGGAGCGGGACAGGGCCTGAAGGGCCGCGTCGTCGCGGGGCGCCGGGCTGCTGAAAGGCTGTATGATGTGGCGGTGAGGAGGCCTTCGGTTGGCCTCTCAGGTCGCGGGCGAGGGGTTGAGTGATGGAAATAGAGAAGGTGGTCATACTGGCTGGCGGGGTTGGCAGCAGGATGCGCAGCGGCAGCGCCGCTGAGGCCGCTTTGAGCGGGGAGGCGGCGCGCATGGCCGACAGCGGGCTCAAGGGCCTCATGCCGATCCAAGGGCGCCCGTTTCTCGACTTCGTGGTGGGCAGCCTGTTGGAGGCCGGATTGCGCAGGCTCTGCCTCGTCGTGCCGCCGGAGGGCGATCTGCTGAGGCAGTACGCGTCTCGCACCAGCCGGCTCAGCGGCGCGGAGATAACCTGCGCCGTGCAGCCGGAGCCGCGCGGCACGGCGGACGCCGCCCTCGCGGCGGAGGGGTTCGTCGGAGCGGATTCCTTCGTGCTGTGCAACTGCGACACCGTGTATCCGGCGGGAGCGCTGCGGGACCTGTGCCGCCCTCCCGGGAGGTGCTGCTATGTGGTGGCCTTCGACAGGGACCAACTGCCGCGCGGCAGCAACTTCGGGCCGGAGCGGGTGAACAGTTTCGCCGTGTTGATCGTGAGCGATGATGGAGCTCTGGAACGGATAATCGAGAAGCCGCGCGAGCCGGAGCGCTACGTGCGCGAGGGGAAGCTGTGGCTGGGCTTGAACCTGTTCCGGTTCACCCCTGAAGTGTTCGACGCCTGCCGGCGGACGAGGCCCAATGCCGAACGAGGCGAGCTGGAGCTGACCGATGCCGTCTCGCTGCTGCTCGCCGAGGGGGCCGTGCCGTTCCGCGTCATCTTCAGCTCAGGGGGCGTGGTTGACCTGACGGGGAGAGGCGACGTGGCGACTGCGCGGCGGCTGCTCGAAGGCCGCTCGCCGGCCTTCTAGGCGCCTCTGGTTGATGCGGCGATGGGAGCACGCGGCGAGGTGCCCGGTGCGGCGGTGTTGACCTCCGGTGGACAAAGTATTAGAATCGGTTGGAAGTACAGCAGGCTGTTGTGAGGAAGGAGGGGCAAGATGAGCGGGTTTCGTTGGGGGATAATTGCAGGGGGGCTGGCGGCGCTGTTGCTGAGCGCCGGCGCGGCAGCGGACACGGTGGTGCTGAGGAGCGGCGCTCAGGTCAGTGGTGAGGTCTTTGTGTTGCGCGAGAAGGTTCGGGTCGAGAACGAGAATGGCATCCTGATAATGCCGCTCTCGCGGGTGAGGCGGATAATCCGTCACGGCGCGGGAGAAGGGGTGGCCGTGGGGACGAGGGCTGAAGAGCATGGCTTGGCGGCAGAGGGCGCGCCGGAGGCTGGGCAGAGCGTCAGCCAGCCGCCGGAGGGTCCGGACGCCGCCCGCGCGGCGGAGAAGGGGCGTCCGAACGTCGCCCTGAGCGGGCGAGGAGGGCGTGTTCCCACGCGGCTGCTCGAACTGCTCCACAGGCCCATCTCAGTGGATTTCCGCGAGACGCCCCTGATCGAGGCGGTCAGGTACATCCAGGAGGTCACGGAGGCCAACTTCGCCTACGATTCCTCCGACCTTCGAGCCGATCCCGTGCCGGTGGACCTGCGGTTGAAGGAGGTGCCTCTGCACCACCTCCTCGACATCCTGCTGGAGGGGCGGGGCCTCAGGTGGGGCGTGGTCAGTGACATAATCCGTATCGTGCGGCAGACAGAGGCGGTCCGCATGGAGGTGCGCTGCTACGAGGTTCGCGATTTGCAGGTGAACGTGATTGACATCTCTGTGTCCCGCAGACGCCGGTTCGGATCTTATTCCCTCGAGACGGACGAGGGCGAAAGGGCCCAATACCGGCGGGACGAGTGGGACTACGAGTTCGAGTGGGACTCCGGGCGCGAGTGGGACTCCGATCGCTCGGCTCGCCGCGGCCGGTTTGGGCGGTCGAGGGCCGGGCAGTCCCGGGAGGCCAGCGAGCGGACCTACAACCTGGCGTGCTTGATCACACTGGCTGTTCGGCCCGGGAGCTGGGCAGAGCCGGCGGTCATCTGGGCAGGCGGGCAGCCTCGCCGCGAGAGAAGGGAAAGGGAATGGGATTACGAGGAGCGCTGGCGCTGGTGAGCGCCGGAGTCTGAGCGGAGCAGGGAACCGGCAGCCTGGGATCGGTGGGAGGCGTTCTTGGCGGGGGAAAACAGTCCGGCACGGCCTGGGAAGACATGGGTGAACTGCTCAACTCCATAGAGGGTCCGGAAGACCTGCGCGGCTTCAGTCTCCCTCGGCTCAGGAATCTCGCCGCCGAGATTCGGGACCTGATCGTTGAGGTGGTTTCCTGCAACGGGGGGCACCTCTCCAGCAACCTCGGGGTCGTTGAGCTCACCATCGCCCTGCACTGCTGCTTCGATTTCCTACGGGACCGGCTCATCTGGGACGTCGGTCACCAGGCATACGCCCACAAGATACTGACCGGGCGCGGGCGCTGTTTCGATACCTTGCGCTGCAAAGACGGGATCAGCGGCTTCGCCGACAAGAAGGAGAGCCCCTACGACACGTTCGCCTTCGGGCATACCGGCAGCAGCGTCAGCGCGGGACTGGGGATGGCCTGCGCCCGGGAAATGCTCGGAGGCGAGGGAAAGGTCGTGGTGGTAATCGGGGACGGCGCCATCGCCAGCGGCATGCCGTTCGAGGCGCTCAACAATGCCGGCGAGCTCGAGAAGGACCTGCTCATCGTGCTGAACGATAACGAGATGAGCATCTCGCGTTCGGTCGGCGCGGTGGCGCGATACCTCAGCAAGGTCCGCTCCAGCACCCCCTACGGGGACATCAAGCGTCAGGTCTCGGAGGTGCTCTCGAGGTGGCGGCCCGTGCTCGACAGGGTTGACAGCCTCTACGGCAGGGTCTCGGAAGGGGTGCAGAAGGCCATCACGCCGGGCGGGCTTTTCGTGGAGCTGGGGTTCCACTACTACGGCCCTGTGGACGGGCATGACGTCGGCGAGCTGATCGAGGCGCTGCGGCGGATGAAGCGCATTGAGGGGCCCGTGCTCCTGCACGTGCTGACTCAGAAGGGGCGGGGTTTCGAGCCTGCCCGCTCGGATCCGGCGGCTTTCCACAGCAGCGGGCGCTTCAAGATAGAGGGGGAAAAGGTCGTCCAGATCGCAGAGTTGCTTGGGGGGCAGGACGGACTCGACTCCGCAGCGCCCGCCGAGCAGCCGCTCACCTACTCGGAAGCCGTGGGGTGGCTCCTCCTCAAGTTCGCCGACGACGAACCGCGCCTGGTGACGATTACCGCGGCGATGCGTGATGGGACGGGCCTGAGGGGATTCGCCGAGCGCTACCCCGAGCGCTTCCACGACGTGGGCATCTGCGAGCAGCACGCAGTAGGCTTCGCCGGAGGGCTGGCGGCCGGCGGCCTCCTGCCGGTGGTCTGCATCTATTCCACGTTTCTGCAAAGGGCCCTCGACCAGCTCTTTCAGGACATCGCTCTTCAGGAGGCCCCGGTGGTGTTCTGCGTTGACAGGGCGGGGCTGGTCGGAAGCGACGGCCCCACTCACCACGGGCTCTACGACGTGTCGTATTTCCGGAGCATGCCGGGTTTTGTTCTGATGGCCCCGGCCGACGGGACCGAACTGGAGGCGATGCTCCGCCTGGCGCTGTCGAGCAGCCGCCCGTGCGCCATCCGCTATCCGAGGGAGAATCTGCCCGAGACCCCTTGCGGCGGGGCGGAGGAGTTCCCAATCGGGCGGGCAGAGGTCCTGCGCACCGGCGGCAGCGGCGCCATCATCGCCTACGGGGCGGAGGTTTGCCGGGCGCTGGAGGCGGCGGATATTCTGGCCGACCGTGACGGCCTGGACGTCACGGTCGTCAACGCCCGATTCGCCAAGCCGCTTGACCGGGAGACCATATTCCGGGTTGTGCGCGAGCATGAGGCCGTGGTAGTGGCCGAGGACCACGCCGTCACGGGTGGAATCGGGGGGGCGGTGCTCGAGGCACTATCGTCGGCGGGGATTGCAGCCGGCCACGTGCGCCTGGCCGGCGTGCCCGACCGGTTCGTCGAGCATGCCACCCGCCGGGAGCAATTGGCCCAGCTTGGGCTGGGCGGTCCCGGCCTTGCAGAACGGCTGCGGGGGCTTGTGGCCGGCAGGAGCGAGTAAGGGCCTCAAAAGGGAGCACTTCCAGTCCTCGGCGGAGTGGAAACCTCCCCGCTTGCCTGAACGTGCCGCTGCTTGATGTGGCTGCCTGCGGCGCTTACACTACCTCGCAGTGAGGTCTTTACCCTTTTACGTGAGGCGAGGGGATACGGGATGAAACTCGAAGGGATTCTGCCGGCGCTCTATACCATTTATGATTCCGAGGGGGAGGTGACGGACGAGGGGCTGGAAACCCTGCTGTCCTTCTACATCGAGCGGGGCTGCGGGGGCTTCTTCGTCGGCGGCACCACCGGGGAGGGCTTCCTTCAGAGCGTGGAGGAACGCTGCCGCTACCTCGAGGCGGTTGTCAAGACGGTTGCCGGGCAGGTCCCCGTGGTCGCCCACGTGGGGGCGATGGCCACCGATGATGCGTGCGAGATCGCCCGTTTCGCCGCCGAGGCAGGAGCTGACGCGGTCGGTTCGGTCTTGCCCCCTTATTTTCGGATCGGAATAGGGGCGATTGCCGACTATTACAGGGCCATCGGAGAAGCGGCGCAGTTGCCGCTGCTTGTCTACTACCTTTCCTACGTCGCCGGGGAGCCGCTGGACGCCGAGGCGTTTGTGGAGAACCTGGCGTGCCTGCCTCACGTGTTCGCCCTGAAATACACCTCCAGCGACCTGATGGCCCTTGGCCAGATCATGGACCTGACCGATGGAAGGCTCAACATGCTGATAGGCGCCGACCAGATGCTGCTGCCTGCCCTTACCCTCGGGGCAGACGGGGGCATCGGCACTTTCTACTGCATCATGCCGGAGGTGTTCGTCGGGGTCTACAACCACTATCGGGCCGGCGAGATCCGGGAGGCCCGGAGACTCATGGCGAAGGGCTTTCGCATCGCCTATCGGTTGAAACGGAAATATCCCACCGCGGCGATGGGGCGGGAGGTCATGAGGATGCGGGGGTTGGAGACCGGGCGCTGCCGCCGCCCCATTCCTTCCCTCTCCGCCGGGCGGCTGGAGGAACTCCGGGCGGACCTGGAGGAGCTCGATTTCTTCTCCGACCCCATCAGGTAGCGGAGCCGGGCGTGGAAAGCGGCGAGCAGCTCAGGGAACGTTACGTGTGTTCGGCGAGGCGGATCGTGGTGAAGGTGGGCACCAACGTGCTCGCCTCCCCCGGGATGCCGCTCGACGAGGGGCGTGTGGACCGCCTCAGCGAGCAGATCGCCGGTCTGGTGGCCGAGGGCCGACAGGTGGCGCTGGTATCGAGCGGCGCCATCGGGGCCGGAATGGCCGAGCTGAAGATGCCTGAGCGCCCGCGCACCCTCCCGGAGCTTCAGGCCTCGGCCAGCGTCGGCCAGGGCCGGCTTGTCTCGCGCTACGAGCGCAGCTTCAGTGAACATGGCCTGCACGCCGGGCAGATCCTGCTGACCCGCGAGGATTTCGATTCCCGCCAGCGATACCTCAACGCCAGCAACACCATCCGCGCGCTCTTCAATCTCGGATGTGTGCCGGTCATCAACGAGAACGACACCGTCAGCACCGATGAAATTCGCTTCGGCGACAACGACCTGCTGGCGGCGCTGGTGACGCACCTGATCCGGGCCGAGCTGCTCATTCTGCTCACCTGTGTGCCGGGGCTCTGCCTCGACGGGCCCCGCCCGGAGGCCGTCCGGTCGCTTCACGAGTCTGCTGCTCCGCACGGGGCGCGCGCTCGCGTGGCGGACCTCGTGGACAGGGTGGACGAGGACGTGATGCAGCTCGCCTCCAGCGAGGCGAGCCCCGGCGGCACGGGAGGCATGCAGAGCAAACTGGAGGCGGCCCGCATTGCGACGGAGGCCGGCGAGGCGGCCCTCATCGCCGACGGGACCGAGGAGGACATCCTGCCGAGAATCCTCGCCGGGGAGAAGCTGGGCACGCTGTTTCTGCCCGCGCCGAAGAGGCTGCGCAGCCGCAAGCGCTGGATACGTTTCACGAGCAGGCCCCGCGGCGCGGTCGTGGTGGACGCGGGCGCGCGCCGGGCCCTCACTGACCGTGGGAAGAGCCTGCTGCCCAGCGGCGTGACCGCCGTGGAGGACGAGTTCAACCCCGGCGACGTCATCCGCATCAAGGGCCCCGGGGGGGAGGAGTTCGCCCGCGGCCTGTCCAACTACTCCTCCGCCGACGTCGAGCGCATCAAGGGCCTCAGAACCAGCCGGATCGAGTCGGTGCTCGGCCACAAGTACTACGACGAGATCGTGCACCGGGATAACCTCGCCCTGCTCGGCTGAGGGTTCCTTCGGGCAGATAGGTCGGCATGGGCCGCACAGGCGCCGGTCTCAGCACTCGGCCTGGAGTTGCTCCAGCAGTTGCGAGGCGGTCCGGCCGAG
>JAUWZH010000312.1 GCA_030615435.1 Candidatus Brocadiaceae bacterium
ATTGTCCGTATCTATGTGAGTGATCAGCAGTATCTTCACCACTGCCGCCCTGTCGGCGCGTTCCCACATGCGGCGCGTATTCAGGCGCACTCCGTCGGCCGCCTGCACCGTGACCAGAGCGGTCTCCACCATGGGGATGACCGCCACGGCGGCCCCCGCGAAATCGAGATACCCGGGCGTGTCTATCAGGTTGAAGTTCTTGCCACCTGACTCGAAGTTGAATATGGTGCTCTCGATCGAGAACTTCCTGTTTTTCTCCTCCGGGTCGTAGTCACTCAGGGAGGTGCCCGCATCCACACTTCCGGCTCGGTTCGCTGCCCCGGCCGCATACAGCAGGTGATCCACGAGCGTGGTCTTTGCGCTGCTTCCGTGGCCGACCACCGCCACGTTGCGGGTCTGTGATACGCTGCGTTTCGCCATCAACTCCCTCCCACTCGCGCTAAGTGCTAGGGCCTCGAATCGGTTCCCGTTTTCCTTTCGAATCCTTCCCGTGGGTCCGGAGCCAACCGAGAGTGGAACGGGCGCGCGGCCTCCTGGGCCTCCGCCAGTTCGATTCGTCCCTCATAGAGGGCCTTGCCGACGATAACGGCATCGGCACCGCACTCGCCCACCCGTCGCACGTCCTCCGCCGAGCTCACCCCTCCGGAGGCGATGACGGGCACCGCACTCGCCCTCACGAGGTGCCGCACGCCCTCGAAGTGCGGCTGGCTCAGCATTCCGTCACGGACCACGTCTGTGTATAGGAAAGCCGCCGGCGGGCCTTCTTCGAGCCGGCGGGCCAGCTCTTCCACCCGCAGGCCGGCGCTCTCCCGCCAGCCCCGGATGGCGACCACACCCTCCCGGGCATCAAGGGCGACTACGATGCGTCCTGGCAGTCGCCGGCACAACTCCAGAGCCCACTGCGGCTCGGTGGCCGCCCGTGTTCCCACGACGACCCGGGCCGCGCCTGCCTCCAGGAGACACTCCACGTCATCGAGCGACCTCAGGCCCCCGCCGACCTGAACGGGGATTCCAAGGCCCCCCAGCACCTCTTGCACGCACCGGCGGTTCTCGCCGCTCTGGCTCAGCGCTCCGTCAAGGTCCACCAGGTGCAGCGCAACGGCGCCGAGCTCCTGCCAGTGGAGGGCCGCCTCACGGGGCTCCTCGTAATACTGTTTGCTCTTTTCGGGCCTGCCCTGAAGCAGCCGCACGCAGCGCCCGCCCTTGATGTCCACAGCAGGAAAGACGATCATGCTCTCGGTTCTGTTCATCCGACACAGCGGGCCGCTGGAGGGAAACTCGGCTTTTCCGAAGCGTGCGGGCCCATCCGACGGCCTTAGAAGCGAAACTGCCCCCCGGGACGGGCGACACGCGATTCTCGTGCGGCCCCTGTGCTGACCCCGGCGGCAACGCAGCATGAGCCGCTGGCCCACAGGCGTCGGGATTATAAATCGTTCGCAGCGCTCTGTCAACGCGAGGACCGACCCGCCGAACTGCCGAGGAGCGCGATGAGGAGAAGTAGCGTGACGTGTCCGCCACCACGGGCTGCGAGGTCCTAACGCCAGGGCCTCTCCTGGAGCAATCCGCGCAGCACGCCGAGCACGTGATCCACCGCGCTTTCCTCACACACCAGGGGGTGCTTCATCAGCACTGTCCTGTGGCCCGGGTGATACGCGTGGACGCGCAGCCACAACCCCTTTCCCATCGCCGCCTGGTGGAAACCCATAGCGTCCTGCCGGTCGCGGAACTTCAGCCCTGTCAGCAGGCCCTTCCCGTTGACCCTCTGGAGAATGTCGGGGAAAGAGGCGGCGAGCTCGCTCAGGCCCTCGCGATGGCGCGCCGCGAGCCTCGCCAGGCGTTCCCGATCCCGGTCAATGAGGCGCAGGTTGCACAGCCCCACCAGGGAGGCGAGCGAGGCGTTGCCGTTGGTGCTGAGGGCGTCGTACTGCTCCAGGATGTCCAGTTCCGGGCGGTACAGCACCGCCGCCAGCGGGTGGAAGCCCGCCGTCATTCCCTTGCCCACGATGACCAGGTCAGGGACGAGGTCGAGCGTGCGAAACAGGAAGACCTCCGGGTACCAGAACCCGGTCTGGATCTCGTCCAGGGCCATCAGCGCTCCATTTTCGGTGCAAAGGCGGCGCGCAAGCCGCAGGAAACCCTCCTGAACCAGGATCGCCTCCCGGTTCATCATGATCGGCTCGGCCCAGAACCCGGCCACCCGCTTGCCAAACCGGCGGAAGGCCGCCTGGAGCCCTTCAGGATCGTTGGGCTCGACCTGCACGCTCTCCATGTTGCCCAGCAGCCCCTTCCACATGCCCCGCATGGCCTGGGCCACGATGTCGGTGCCGTGGTAGTTGCCGACGAGGCTCACCATCACCGGCGCGCCGAGCCGTGAGCAGTCCGGGTCGTTGAGGTACCGGCTCAGCATGATCTTGATGACGGCCCCGCACGCCACGCTGCCGGTGGCGACACCGAGCAGGACGCGCTCCAGCCCGCTCTGTGCCCCCCCGGCCCGGGCCACGAGTTCTTCGGCCAACATCTTGACCGGCAGGCCCGGGGTGTTGGCGTGGTTGTCCCAGACCACGCCGCTCTGGACGGCTTCAGCGGCGAGGGCCGTCAGCGCCGGATGGTTGTAGCCCCAGCTCATCTGGTAGTGGCCGCTGACGCAGTCGAGCATGATCTTGCCCGCCTGGGTCACGTAGAACATCCCCAGTCCGGTCAGCAGGTCCTCGTCACAACTCTTGCCTCGGCTGAAGGAAAGCGGGAAGTGGCGCTTGTCGGCGACCTCACCCTTCAGGGCAAGGTTCTCAACGGTGTGCCCCGCCAGCTCCAGAAGCTGCTCGGTCGTGTGCTCTCGCAGGAACGCCTGAGCCCGCCGCATCGCATCCACTGCCTTGCTGCCCAGAACGTCCTGACAACTCGGATATTCCTCTTTACGGCCCATTTCTTCCCTTCCCTGGACGAATGGCCTTTCGCATCAGCGATCCGGATAGTTGCGACGGATGAGTTCTTTGTAGCGCCC
>JAUWZH010000150.1 GCA_030615435.1 Candidatus Brocadiaceae bacterium
CGGAGAGCGCCCGGCCGTCGGCCTTCAGGAGCGCCCCCATCCTGAGCGCCGCGTAGATGGCGTCGTCACCGCCGAGCTCTCGGAAGAAGAAGTGCCCGCTCGCCTCCCCCGCGAAGGCGGCGTTCTCGTCGAGCAGGCGAGACTTGATGAAGGCATATCCGGAGCGTTCGCGAACCGGACGGCCGCCGGCCCGCTCCACCTCCTTTGCCACGCGGCTGGTGCACTTGAGGTCGTATATTACGGCCGCGCCAGGCTCCCGGGACAGCGCTTCACGGGCGAAAACGATGATGGCCACGTCGCTCTCCACGAAGGCGCCGTTCTCGTCTAGGAAGGCCGCCCGGTCGGCGTCCCCGTCGAAGGCCACCGCGAAGTCCACCCGCTTCTGTGCGGCGAGCCGGCAGGCGTCCTTGAGCGCTTCCGCCCCCGACGGATTGGGGGAGCGGTTGGGAAAGGTGCCGTCGGGCTCGCAGAACAGTTCCTCGACCCGGCAGCCTGCGCTTCGCAGCGCCGCCGGCGCCCAGTCGGAGGCGCTGCCGTTGCCCGCATCCACCAGCACGTGCAGCCCCTCGGCCGCGCCGGAGAACCTCTCTGCGAGCCAGCCCAGATAATCGCCCCGCACGTCGCGCTCAGAGGCGCCGGCGCTGCCGGACGAGAATGCCCCGCGTCGGACCCTTTCCTCCACGCGGGCCACGTCCTGCGGCATCGCCGGCCGGTCGCCGAGCATGAACTTGATGCCGTTGTATTCGGGCGGGTTGTGGGAGGCGGTCACGATGAGCGCGCCCTGCGTGCCGACGTTCCGACGCGCCCAGTAGACCACAGGCGTGGGCACGAGGCCGAGGTCAATCACCTCGGCCCCCGAGCGCACCAGTCCCTGCCGCACCGCAACCTTGAGGGATGGAGTGCTCGGCCTGAGGTCCCCACCCAGAACACAGGTGGCCCCTTTGAGCTCCGTGCCGACGGCCCGCCCGATGGCAAAGGCCCGCTCCTCGTCCAGTTCATCGGGATACACCCCGCGGATGTCACACGCCTTGAAGATGCTCATGGGCTGCGGCTCACAGGGTTCGTGGGCCTGAGAGGAAAGGTTGTGGTGGACTGGAGAGCTGCCATCCGCACCGTGGCGACCGGGGCCGGACAGCCGGCGCGCCTGGGATTCGCCTTAGGCTGGTCGTATCCTCGGCGGCGGCAGCTTGCGTTGAGGCGGTCCTCCGTTCACTCGTCCTCGTAGAAGAGCCCCTCGAGCGCTGCGGGATCCAGGAGCCGCTCCTCGACGTCCACCTCGAAGGCCCGCCCCACCGGGCGGAGGATCTCCGGGTTGTCGTTCCAGACCTTGCGGGCGGCCCCGAGAACGACCTCGACGCCCCGCCGGGTCATCCTGCCCAGAGGTCGGCGGCAGGGCCCCACCGGCATGCCCAGGATGCGCATCAGCGTCTTGATGGGCAGGGGATTGCGGGCCTTGCACAGGCGCTCCCCCCAGGGGCTCTGCTCCTGCGTCTTGACCGTGACGATTCCGAACAGGGGCTTCAGCGCCTCGTGGAGGCCGCGTCCCTCCTCGACACGTCCCTCCAGGAGGGCCTCGGTCATCTGCTGGACGGCGGCCGGAGCGACATTGCTGATGACGCTGATCACCCCGGCGGCGCGGATCTGCTCGTCGGCCATCATGTCGAAGGTCCTGTCGTCGTCGCCGCTGAGTATCTGGAAGCTCGGCCCGCAGCACTGGCGGGTTCGGCGCATGTTCTCAAGGCTCCCGCTGGCTTCCTTGACGGTGTTGACGTTGTCGTACTGGCGGTGCATCAGGGCCAGGTCCTCTGGCAGCAACTGCGTGCCCGAGCGGCCGGGGATGACGTAGGGGATGACCTCGATCTGCGGGAACGCCTCGGCAATCGGGCCCATGTATTCCCTGCGGATCTCGATGGAACTGGGGCCGTTGTAGTAGGGTTCCACAAGCAGGATGGCCCCGATGCCGTGCCTGGCTGCGTGGCGGGTGCTGCTAATGGCCTCGGCGGTGCAGTTCGAGCCGGTGCCTGCGATGACCGTGCAGCGATCGCCGGTGAACTCCTTGACCCTGGCCGTCACCTCCGAGTGCTCTTCCCAGTCCAGGGTGGGACTTTCCCCCGTGGTTCCCATCGCCAGCACGCCGCTCAGCCCACCGGCTATCTGGAATTCCACGAGCTTTTCGAGGGCCTGGAAGTCAACCGCCTCCCCATCCTGTCCCCTGAAGGGGGTAACAAGCGCCGTATAGCATCCCTGGAGCATGGGACCCGCGCCTCCCTCTCTCGCCGACAAAGCGGCCCGGTTGACCTGAAAAACGCCGCTGCCACGGGTCTGATGCCGCCTGCGCGGCTCAGCGCCCTCGGCCCATTATGGATGAGCACAGGTGGGAAGTCAAAGGAAACCGTCCTGCCGGGCAGGGCAAGAAAAGACGCCCGGCCGACCACTACCGACCGGGCGCGAAAACGCGGCGTGCCTCAACGGTTCTCAGCAATACGGCAGCAGCGCCATGAAGCGGGCCCGCTTGACGGCTGCCTTGAACATGCGCTGGTGCCGGGCGCAGTTGCCGGAGCGCTTGCGGCTGAACATGCGCGCCTCGCCCGTCATGAGCTTCCGCAACCCCTCCACGACCTTGAAGTCCACCACCACGATCTTATCACGGCAGAAGCGGCATCGCTTGCCGCCGCCGCCCAGGTCCCCGCGTGACCTTTCGTACCTACGCTGCTTGTTGCGCCGCATCTAGAATCCCTGCAAGAAGTCAGAGAGAACGTAGGGGCAAACTGCCCCACACGGACCTGCGCGATTCACAGAACCATAGGAGGATAGCCGCTCACGCGAGAAACGTCAAGCGCAAAGCCGGCCCCGGCCTCACGATGCCTCCTTCAACAGCGGTTCCAGGGAGATCTCGTAATGCTGGATCTTGCGGTATATGGAGCGCGGGTTGATGCCGAGCAGCTCGGCTGCCTGCTGCTTGTTGCCCTGGGTGTAGCGCAGCGTCTCGATGATGCAAAGCCTTTCCACCTCGCTGAGCGGCATGCCGGGGCGCACAACGATCTCATTGCCCCCTGTGCCGCTGCGAGTGAGGCTCTGGGGGAGCTCCCGCGAGGTGATCTGACGGCCCGAACACAGCACAACGCCGCTTTCGATGATGTTCTCCAGCTCCCGGACATTGCCCGGGTAATCGTAGGTCATCAGGATCTTCATCCCATCCTCGTCAACCCCCGTGACGTCGCGGCCGGTCTGGCTGCTGTAAAGCTTGACGAAGTGCTTGACCAGCAGGGGTATGTCTTCCTTGTGCTGTCTGAGGGGGGGCACGTGGATGGTAATCACCTTCAGCCGGTAGTAGAGGTCCTCGCGGAACCTCTTCTCCTCCATGGCAATTCCCAGGTCCTGATGGGTGGCGGCAATGATGCGCACGTCCACGGGGATCTTCTCGTGGCCGCCGACCCGCTGCACGACGCGGTCCTGAAGCACGCCGAGCAACTTCACTTGCAGGTCCAGGGGCATGTCCCCGATCTCGTCGAGCAGAAGGGTGCCTCCGTCGGCCATCTCAAAACGGCCTATGCGCTGCTGAAGGGCGCCGGTGAAGGAACCTTTCTCGTGGCCGAACAGCTCGCTCTCGAGCAGGTCCTTGGGGATCGCCCCGCAGTTCAGCTTCACGAAAGGCCGGTCGGCCCGGGGGCTGCTGTCGTGGATGGCGTAGGCGACAAGCTCCTTGCCGGTGCCGGTCTCACCGTGGATCAGCACGTTGCTCGTGACGTCCTTGACCATCTCGATTCGTTCCCACACATGGCGCATCGCCCTGCTCTGTCCCACGAGGCTCTTGCCGTTGGAGCAGCGCGCGATGCGGCCTTTGCCCCGCACCCCGGCCGAGCTGTTGAGGATCTGCTCGACGGCCCACTTGGCGCTTGCCAGAAACCTCTCGGCGCGCAGGGGTTTGCTCAGGCAGTCGAAAGCACCAGCCTTGATCGCGTCGGCCGCCCTCTGCACGTCCTGCGCCGGCACGATGCTGAGGACCTTGCACCAGGGATCCGCCTTCCTCGCCGCCCGTATCAACCTCGTTACTGAGCGGCCCTGCTCGGACAGCTCCAGTACCAGCAACTCAGGGTGTCGTTCGGCCAGGAGTTGCGAAGCTTGGCTGACCTGTGCTGCGGTGAGGACGCGTCGGCAATGCGGCTCCAGCAACGCAGCAAGCTTGCTGCGAAGCGACGAGTCCGCAGCCAGCACGAGAACCGTAACGTCTTGCCGCCCGTTGCCTGAGTCCGCGGTGAATTCCTTCCGCACGGCTGCTTCCCGTCCGGGCAAAGAACCCCCTCTGCTCACAATGCATTCCCCCAAGAGAAATGAACCCCAGGCTGCCCCCTGTGCTGGTCCTGTCCCGGCGCGCCATAGTAGTCCATGCCCCAGGGTGCTGTCAAACACATTCCGGCGCGTTCTGCAACGCCGCAACCCACGCATCGCGCACTGCTTGCCCAGCGCCTTCCCGCCGAGTATACTGCGCCCGGCGTGAGGCCGACCTCCGCCGAAGGGGCTTGCTGGAGCGGACATGGGAAACGTCCCGGCAGACGCGCTCGAAGCACGCAAAGAGGCCGAACTCGTCCCCGCCGGCACGGGAGTGGCGCCGTGCTCTCACGGGGCAGGCGGAGCAGGCCAACCTGCTGCCGGCAGCCGAAATGCTCGCCGACACTGCAAAGGGTGACGGGCAATGCCACGCCTGGGATGACATGCTGGGGACAGACTACGGGAGCCAGTACGAGGCAGCGCCGTGGGGCCGCGTCCGCCCGGGCCACTCACTCTACGGCGTTCCTGAGCGAACGAGAGCTGAGGTAATACGTTTATGCGAGAGAAAAGCGCTGCGACAGTCGAGATGCACGGGAGAATAGCCCCCGGAGGATCCAGGGCACTCCTGCTGGTGTTTGCCTGCTTGTTCGCAGGCCTCTTGGTATTGTTTGCATTTGTGCTGCTACGGCCGAAGCGATTTGTGCGAAGGATTGTGCGCCAGGGAAGGGTGCTCGAGGAGCCTGTCATCGACGATGTGTTGCCGAGGTTCCACAAGGAGCTGGTGCCGCTGGCGAGGGAATGGTTGAGGTCATGGCAGGAAAAAGCTGTGAACTGGGACGAATGGAGAAATGCAGTGACTCTGGCCAACGTTCGGGTAGCCGCCGAGATGCTGGACGAGCCGCTCGATCTGCTGGTGCAAAGAAGGCCTCTCTTGATTCAAGCGTCCCTTTTTGACTATCCAGAGGGCGCCGGGGACACGTTCTTTGATAGAATAGAAGCGTTTGGAATTGGCCCGGACCGCACAGTAGATACTCTAATCTTGAGTATGCGGCGGGGCCAGGATTATCTGATAGTCGAGCAGAAGAGGTTCTTGGGTGGCAGATATCTCGGCCTCGAATACGGGATACCTGCAAGAGTGACGCTAATGCCATGGCACGAGGTCTTCGACAGGGCAGAGTGGAGGTCTGCAGGCTCGTACAGTTACAAGCTTCTTGTTGTCGAACAACTGGAGGGGGAGTTAGTTCCTCCTGCGGCTCCACTTCCCGAGGAAAGGGACGTGGAGATGTATGCGGCAACCCGCGACATGAGGGGATATACGAGCAACTTTGTCCCGGTAGCAAGGGTAAAGGGGCGAACGACCAAGATGGGCCCCCTGGACGATGGAGTCCACGATTGACGACGTGGGCACGCGCACGAGCCTGGTTTATCCCGAGGTAGACCACCCGGCAGACACGAACTGCCGGACGCTGTCTTTGACATATGATGAGCTCCAGAGGCTCACGGCCATCACCGAGGGCGGGGATACCATTGCGGACTATGACTATAAAGGGCTATACCTACAGGACCGAGGCAAAGTGGGATCAGGAGTAGGACGGGGAGGCCAGACCGACTGCTGCGAGCCGAGGGAGTTCTTCCATGCTTTTGCAACAAAGGCGAACATCAGCAGAAAGTTGTTTACTCGACGGGTTCAAGGCGTCGAACCGTTTTGGGTGGAGTAATGGCGAGGGGAATGCACTGGTGGATGATTGACCGGTTCATCGGTTGCTCATCTGCTCAATGGCTCTGATGCCGTCTGCAAGTCAGTGCTCTGACGCTGGGGAATTGGTCGAACCTCTGAAGGGAAGGGATGCTGAATGGAATCGGGACACTCGCGAGTTGTCCGAAAAGTGGCAAGGCCGCTTGGCGTTATGTTTGGTGCTCTCACAGGATGGCTGCCTGGCTTGGCAGGGCCCGGGGTGCTTCAGTTGCACGCTGAGCAGTACGGGCTGCAGGGGCCTCCAGGCCCAATGATTCTTGGCTCGGCAATTGCGTTTTCTCTGGCTGGTGGGTTATGCGGCTTTTTTGTTTTCGGTAAGGGGAGGCGGCGCTGGTGGGCAGCGCTCTACTTGGCGCTCACCACTGCATGCACGGTGTTCTTGCTTGTCAACTACGTCTTTGGGATGGCTATCGTCGAGCGCCTTGTTTTGGATAGTCGTCTCGGTCCGTTGGTGCAGGAAACGGAGGGACTCGACACTCGGCCGACGCCGTTGCTGGTGGAACCGGTTGCGGCTGAAGAGCACGTGCTTGTCGAAGACCTTCTCTTGGGCCTTCCTATGGGTGTGACAGCCGATGCC
>JAUWZH010000070.1 GCA_030615435.1 Candidatus Brocadiaceae bacterium
TCATCCCCGGGGTGCGTCACGGACACGTATCTTACGGTGGACGACATCGCCGGCTACGTCGCCGCCGATTGGCTCGCCCTGGACAGCGTGATCGGCGAGTTCAGCGTTGACAACACCCCCGTGGCGGACGCGCTCCAGGAACTCATCAGCCTCAACGGCGGCTTCTACGGCTGGTTCATTGACCCGTGGGGCGTCCTGCGTCTCTACAACCTGAAGTCCCTCCCACAGGAGGACGTCGAGGCCGGCGAACTCGATCATTGGCAGGACGAGGCCGGGCGGGACTACCGCCTGCTGGACAACCGGCTCGACTGGAGCCTCGACGGCGTGTTCTCAAAGGTGATGATTCAGGGCACCGACCTGACCGTTGAGGTGAAGCCGGAGAACCTCGACGGTTGCGGCAACCCTGCCCTGAACGACGGCGGGGAGCTGGAGCTCGTCAACGCCCCATGGAAGGGCTACGTGAACGCCTGGCGCGCCCTCGATCAGCCTTACCGCCGCTGGACGTGGAAGGGGGTGGGGCTCACCGGCTCCTGCGTGGACTGGCGTGAGACCTGCGAGTGTGGCATCCCCGCCGGATTGATCGGCATCTACGCCGGCCCACGCATCTACAGGGGCACCGACGCCGGCGCGAAGAGCATCCTGACCCGGCCCACGGTGGGCTTCGGCTGGCGCGTGAACCTCGCCACCGGCATCATCGGCTTCTACTGGGACGTCGCCTCCGCGCTCGCCGAGGGCGAGAAGCTCTGGGGCTGGTACTGGGCGCGGATGCCCTTCACCGTGGAGGCCGGGCCGGAAGGGTCGGCCTACGAGTGCTTCGGCTACGAGCGGACGCTGAAGCTCTACGATTCCGGCTTCAAGCACCTGACGAGTTGGCCGCAGCGCGGCACCGCCGACGACGAGACTGCGATGGGCATCCTCGCCGGGCGGCTCCTGGAGCAGTTCAAGGACGTCCGCGTCCAGGGCCGCATCATCTGTGACGAGGTGGACCCGGGCCTCGGCCTCTTGAATCGCTACAACGTCACGCGGCTGGAGCGGCCGACCACCACACCTCATCCCACCACCACGACGGCAGCCTGCTGGCCGAATCCGCTCGACTGGGGCAGGCTCGCGCTCAACGCAGTGGACGTGTGCTGGGACTTCGCCGAGAACGTCACCGAGATCACGCTCGCCAACACCTTCTTCATGCTCGAGGGCTATAGCGCGATCAAGGAGCGGCTGCGCTTGAACCTCTTCGCGCAGCGCGAGCTCGACCTCAGCGAGGACATCCTGGACTGTCAGATCGGCCCGCCAGACTTCGACCCCGACGATGAGACGACGGCGACTGACTGGCCCACCACGACGACCACCGCCGCCCCGGCCGTTACGACTACCACCCCCGTGCCGGGCGGCTGCAACGACTGCGATCCACCCTTGCCGCAGAGCATCCACGTGCTGATCTGCAACTGCAAGGGTGACTTCTATGATCCTCAAGAGAGCCACAACGGCGACCACGAGCTATTCTACTACGCCTACTGTGACTGGAGGTGGTGCGAGACGGCACCCAGCGGCGTGCCTTACTGCGTGCGGCTCCACTGGGACGCCCTGAACGCCAGGTGGGTGGTGGAGTTGAGGATACTCCGGGGCAATTCGTGCGTGAAGCGCTGGTATAGGGACGCCTCGATGACGACCACCACGCCGGGCACCCTCGTCGAGTGCAATCCCTATGGCATATACGCAGAGTTGGACTGCGAGGACTACACCTGCGTACACCATGACTCGTGCGAGAACTCCACGCCGATGAGCTTTTGTGAAGTGCGCACCGACGCGGGCTCATGTCCGCCGGAGGGAGGGACGACCACGCCCTGGTGCGCTGACTGTAGGGACCTGGCCGAGTTCTGTTATCAGGTGGACTTCTCCGGCGTCTGTAACGGTCAGGACTACACTGATGAGGGCGCCTGCGTCGCGTGGGCAGGCGCGGTAGAGGAACCCGAAGGGTGGTTCTGCCTTTGGAGTGGGCCGCTCGAACCGAGCGACGGGGCGCCCGTAGGGTTGTTGTACCACCCGATACTGGGGTGGATGCTGAAACATGGGACGGCGACCTGGATGAAGGGCGTGGACCCAATGGACTACTGCGAGCCGGAGGGTTCGTATTACTGCGTGTGGGGTGGGGGCGGAACGGCACAGGTCAGCCAGGCTTACTGCGGCCCATGCACCACGACCACGACGACGGAGGCGCCGGCCACGACGACCACGGCGGCGCCGGAAGGTACCACGACGACCGAAGCCCCGGGGCTCCCCTGTCCGGAGGACTGCACCTGCGATCCGGTGGTGACAATTGTCGGTCTCGGTGGGACGGGTTGCCCGGCGGAGGGAGGTGCGTGTTCATACGACCCGAATGAACTGGAACAAGTATGGTGCTCGGACTTCAATGGGGAATGGTCTCCTGGCTCGGAAGGCCCGGAGTGCGAATGGACGTTTGGGAGCGGCTTCGGCGGCTACGAGATCAGGCTCTATTGTGAGGATGGTTGGTGGTACGTGCGGATTACAGGCAATTTCGGGGCGCACGTATGCGCGAAGTGGCGCAAGGCGCACGAGGGAGGCGATTGTCCGCCCAGCGGCGAGTATGAGTGGGTCGAGGGTTGCTGCGACGAGGGAGCCTGCTTTGTGGGTCAGTGCCCGGACCACGAGTACTGCGGTGCCAACTGTAACGATGTCGAAAATTATCTCCACGGGGATGTCGATTGTTGCGACGTTGGGGTCAGCTGTCACAGATGGTACGCGCCGTTTGCCACCTGCATCTGGTACTTCAACGCCGGAACATGCGATGCCACAAGCGACATCACGTGCTCAGGCGGGTTCTGGAAGTTCTACACCTCCATTGCTGACGGCTACTGCGCGTACCGCAAGCCAGCATCAGCAGCTTCCTGCCCCGCCGGAACCTACGCACTATACGCGGACGGCTGCGGCGGCAATTGTGCTGAGGATGATGTGGACATTTACCTGGGCAGATGCCCATAGGAGAAATGAAGATGCCTACAGAAGCGATTCTGACTGCACGGCACCGGCACTGCAAGGCGATGTGCCCGTTCTACATGCGCCGCTCCATGATGCACAGAGGGCCGCACGATTACAACCGGTTCTGTGCCTGCACTGCAGACGGCGAACCAGTGCTGCTCACCGATCCAGCCCAATGGCGCGAACAGGACCAGGCGTTCCTTGAAGGAGAGAGCTGTCCGACCGGGGCATGGGACACCCTGCAGCCGGTGGACCTGGAAGTCGAGGACGTGGAGGGGCGCGTCCGCGGGCGAGAGGTAGTCAGGGGCGTCCGGAAGCAGTGCCTCAAATTGTTGCTCCAACATGGGATTGAGCAGCTCGACTTATCGAGGGTGCGACAGTGGATAGAGGAGGCCGTAGTCGGCGGCAAAGCACCCCTGTGGATCGTTGTGGAGATCGTGCACGAACTGAGTGAGGCCCTGGGAGCCGTACCGACGAATGCTCGTCTGATCATCCTCAAAGACGGGGCGGAGGCTATTCTCGCGGCCGATGGGAACACCCCGGCTTACGAGGCGCTGCGGGACTGCGTGGAGGCGGAGGCCTGCACGCGGGGCGAGGCTGAGGACGTGGCACTGGAGCTTGGGATCACGGAGCCTGTCCCAAATGACGTTGAGGAGCCAGAGAGTGTTTGAGAAGGCTGACAAAAGCCGGAAAGTGAAAACACCCGTGCGGGCCGGTGCGAGGAGGAACCCCCCTGCCGCCCAGTCAGAGCACTTCTGCCCCTGGGGCACGGTTATCCGGAAGGGCGGCTGCTCCAAGCGAGCGGCGGTGAAGTGTGCGCATTCCGACCGGCCTGATGCCCTCACCATGCACGCCTGCCGGCATCAGTGCAAGGGCCGCCCGATGAGGATCGGCGCCGTCATCCTCGCCCACAATGAGGGAGAGGAGGTTACGAAGACCGTTGAGAGCCTCGTAGGCTCCATCGCCTACTCCGCCGAAGCAGCGTTGGCTGCGAAGGCCGGGAAGGGAAAGCTCACGGAGCTCCGCGTCTGGGTGGTAGATGACGGCTCGAAGGACGGCTCGTGTAAGGCCCTTGACGGCCCCGTGAGCGTGATTCGGCACGATGCGGCTAAAGGGGTGGGGAGGAGCCGAAACGCCGGCTGTGCGATAGTCCTGGCCGCCTCCATGGACGTGGTGAGCTTCCATGACGGCCACATGCGTTTCCCCCCCGGCGTCCTGGAGGCCCTCGCCCGAAAGGCCGTCTCGAGCGGCGCTATCGTCACCAGCAAGTCCAAAGGCTGGTGGAACTCCAAGGGCGAGGAGCACAAGTTCCGCGCCTGGGGCTGCGATCTTCACTGGAACTTCGCCTACGGCATCCAACCGAAGCATCGCATCTACTGTAAGGATCAACCCGAGTGGACGCGCGTCCCCGCGCCGATGGGCGCCTGCTACGTGATGAGCCGCGCGACGATCGAGAGGCTCTCCGCGCCGACCGGGCGGCTCTGGGATGACGTGGCCGGGCGATGGGGATTCAGCGAGGAGGCCCTCGCCGTGAAGGCGTTCCTGCTCGACGTGCTCGTGCTGGTGAGCCGGGACCTCGCCACCCACCACCACTACGCCAATGTGAACCCGCTCTCCGGCGAGGGTGTGGACGTAAATGCGGAAGTCTGGAAGAACCGCTGCTTCGCGATGGCGGCGCTGCTGAGCGAGGAGACGTTCGAGCGGCGGTTCAGGACGTTCTGCGAGACGCGCCTCGGGCCAAAGCTCACTGCAGAGCTCATCAATGAGGCGCGCCAGGATGCTCAGAAATACCTTCACCCCTGGAGCATCAATGATGAGAGGCGGATGTTCACTCACCTCTTCGGGCGTGGGGCGCCGATCACCGGGCCGCACGGCGACCATGGCTGGCTCGAGAACTTGATCGAGCAGGCACAGCTCGCCGCAGCACCCTTGACCAGGCCGATGCGCATCCTCCAGTGGCGGCCCGGCGAGAGCACCGTGCTGCTCAGGCGACACTTCGAGGCGGCGGAGATCACCGCCCTGGAGTGGTTCCCGCATCGGGTGCAGACGTGGCGCCCGCTCATGAAGGACCTCGGCGTAAACCTCATTCAAACGGACTTGAACGGCTGGATAAACCCCGTTCGAGCAGGGTTTTTCAAAGTCCCGAGCGCGGTCGAGGGGCAAGGGTTCGATCTCATCACCATCGGGGGGGAGCTCCAGGAGGAATGCCGGAAGGTCGCCGAGCGACTCCTCGCCCCTGGCGGCAGGATCGTCGTCAATCCGACCGGCGACGTGCTCCAGATCGAGGATGCTGAGCGCAGGAAGGCGGGCCAGAAGATCGAGGAGTGGCGGGCGCGGCCAGGCACCGACAGTAGCCAGGCCGTGCCCGGCCTTCGCAACCCTCCGTCGCCGAAGGCCAGGGAGGGCGAAGTAGGCAAGGCAGACAACTCCTCCGTGACGGTCCTGCTGCTGAACTGGCGTCGGCCGGAGAACTTCATCCATGTCCTCCGTAGCCTGGCGCTCCAGACCGTAAAGCCGTGCATCTGGATATGGGACAACGGCTACGGTGACGAGGGTGGATTGAAGTTCCCGGCAGGCGGCTCGCTTCACCCCATCGAGGAGCATCCGGCCGTGGAGCGGGCAATCTACTCCTCGCGGAACTTCGGCTGCTTCCCCCGGTGGTGGCTCGCTTCGGCCTGCGAGACCGACTACGTCTGCTCGATGGACGATGACTTCATGTTCACCGACGAGCGGGTCCTGGAGGATGCGATCCAGGCGCACCGCGAGCTCTGCGAGGATGGCATCGTCGGCATGTTCGGCGTCCGGCTCGTGGAGGGGAAGGACTACCTCCACGGCCATCACTTCAACGGTCGCGTCAGGCGGGACGAGCGGGTGGACGTCATCAAGGGGCGATTCATGCTCCTGCCCCGCCGGCTGCTCGAGCGCGTGCCGATGGCGATCCCCGGCGTCGAGCGGGCCGAGGATGACCTCTATGTCAGCCTCTCGGTGAGCCAGGGCCAGCGTGGCCATCACGTGCTGCCGGCGCGCCTGGCGGGACGCTGGAAGAGGGTCGGCAAGGAGGATGCCCGCTCCAACAGCCTGCGGCCGGGACACTACAAGCACCGGGATGAGATGGTGCGGGCACTGTTGCATCATTTTCACGAAAAGGAGGTGCAAGATGTTGAAGTGGCTCAAAGGTAAGAAGGCGTACTTGGTGGCAGCCGGTGGCGTCATTGCCGGTATCGTGCTCTGCATCGAGGGGCACGTGATCGAGGGGATTCAGACGATCCTCGGGTCGCTTGGCCTGGGCGCATTGAGGGCAGGCGTGAAGAAGTCCGAGGCGTAGCATCGAGTGAGGCCCGCTGCGGCGTAGAGAGCGTGGGATTGTCAAGGCGTATGAGCAGACGATTCGACTGGGAGCCTAAGCCGGACTGGAGAGGGACGGGGCCTAACCGGCCAGCGGGCCTCAAATCTAAAGGACGTCAACAATGAGGACGTTGACTGACCAGCATCATGCTGAGCAGGCAGACAGCGCAGGAATGAATGGACAGCGAGGCTATCTCGCGCGGTCGCAAGCGCTCAGGGCGCGGCGATCTATGAAGGCTTTTTGTGAATACGTAGGCGCCGATGAAACGCTGGCTCGCCACAAGGCCATCGGTCATTTACACCGGAAGCTCTGGCATGGTCGCCTTGTATTCAGAATGTTCTGCCATGAGTGCGCCCAAGAGCGATGGGTGCCGGAGTCCATATGCTGGTCTATCCTTTCACTCAAGCACTTCATCTGTCACTGGTGCATGTGCTGTGGGTAAGAAGTAAGGTCTCGGCTGGGGCAGGACCGGCCAGCGGACCTCGCAAAAAGGAGGTGAAACGTGGGCGTGAAGAGGACGACGCAGGCGGAGTTTGAGCTGTTCAAGCGCGAGTTCCTCAAGTGGCAAAGGCGACTTGGCCTCACTGATTGGAAGGTTTATTTCGAACACGTTGAAGTGGACGACGGCTTCGCGGAGATCATTATGGATCATGAGGGGTGCCTCGCCACCGTCAGGCTCACGACCAAAGTTCCCGGACCTGACGTGCCCGACTTCGATCCGGCAGCTCACGCCAGGCACGAGGCGTTGGAACTCTTGTTGGGCCCCGTGCGTCGGCTTATGACCTGGCGATACGTCGTTCCCGACGACATCAACATTGAGATTCATCGGGTGGTTCGACGGCTGGAGAAGCTCCTGCCGGTCGTGGCGGAAGATTCGGGAGAGGAGAAATACAATGGGCTGGATAGCACTACTGACGGTGATAGTCCAGGTGGCGCTGATCCTCGTCAAGAACCGCGCCGATCCTGCACGGGCCTATGACCGTGCGATTGAGGCGCTTGCGAGTCAATGGAGGGGGGATTCCGATGAGATGGCAAACGCGGTTGGTCGTCATGATGCTGACCGTGTTGCTGACCTGCTCGCCGATCTTCGTGAGCGGCGGATGCGCTCGACACTTCCCCGCGACGAGGACGGAGGTTGAGTGGCTCGATATGGACGACACGGCACCCTGGCCGGGGTTCTTGCTCAGCGAGCGGATGCTCCAGGTGCTCTACGAGGACGCGTCATCAGAGACGGCCGAGGACATCGTGGATGCGCTGCGCGAGAAGTATGGGCGGGAGGACGGCGAATGAGAGATCAGTTCACCCTGCTGTGCGAGACGGACTGGGACGTCCTGGTGATCCTCGACGCCTGCCGGGCGGATGCCTTCCGGGAGATCGTGGGAAAGGCCGAAGTCGTGCGCTCGCCAGCGCCCTGCACGCGAATCTGGCTCAAGAAAATGAGGCCACTGCTTGAGGAGGAGGACATCATCTACTTCAGCGGCAATCCGCTCATCGAACGCGAGGTGGAAAAGCAGGGCCTGAACCTCCGGACCGTGCCGATCTGGAAGAGGCATTGGGGGTACTTCACGCCGCTCTCGATCCCCTCGGTTCACCCCATGAGCGTGACGTCTGTCGTGCTGGACCGCCTACTGTCGCGTCCCATCGAGCCGTGCCGCCTCGTAGTGCACTACTCCCAGCCCCACTCCCCCTACATCGGCGCTGTGCCCCTGAAGCTGGCCCGTTCAGGGAACGGCAAGCACGGGCTGCATCACGAATGTCACTTGCTCCAGTGGCCCGACAGGGCCGTGCGTGAGGGCAGAATCACCTGGGAGCAGCTCCGGGAGGCATACCATGCGAATCTCGCCCTCGCCTGGGAGGCGGTGCGGGTGCTCATCGCCGGGCTCGGGGGGCGCCGGATCGTCGTTACGAGTGACCACGGCGAAGTGCTCGGTGAGCACGGCGGCAAGTTCGGCCACGAGTGCAACTGGCCATACGATGAGCTCCACCGCGTCCCCTGGCTCGAGCTCCTCGGGGGCGAGTCCGAAGAATCTACCGTTCAGGAGAAACTGGAGGCCCTTGGATACCTATCCTGAGCCACCTGAAAGGGAGTCGAAGGATGCCTGACACATCGGACCTCACGGTGGTCTGCAGCTACACTTCCGCCAAGTGGTTTCGCCGCGGCGTGAGGGCCATGAACTCCATCCAGCGCTACATGCCCGGCGTCCGGTGTTGTGGCCACAAGTATTGGGGCAGCCTGGAATGCCGCATGTTCGGCATGACCAAGGCCGAGACGCCCTGGATTCTGTTCATTGACGCGGACGTCCTCGCGACGGGCGACGTCAGGCCCCTCATCGAGGAGCACAGCAGCTCGAGGCTCATTGCTCGCCGTTCGCCCCTCCCCGAGCAGCCTGGGTGGCACGCCGACCGCTACCAGGAGCTGTTCGACAGCGGCCAGTACCGCCGTGACGACGACGGCGAAGAAGACACGTACTACAGCGGCCGTTATCATGACAACGATGACCTGGTCTACCGTTCGGTCGTCTGGAGCGGGGCCTTCCTGATCGAGCGCGACCTCGCTGAGGAAATCGTATATCGCCTCTCGTATTGGCGAAAGTGGTACCGGGGCTACCGGCCCCGCATCTTCGACGGTCCGCTCCGCAGGCACGACCAATTCGCCCTCACCCTCGCCCTCGCCGAGGCCTACTGCCTCGACACGGATACCAGCGGGGTCGGCCCCGAGGCGTTCTCCTGGCACAGCCGGCCCGGCGAGTTCGGCCTCATCCACCACTTCGGCCGGCAGGCCTACGAGAAGCTCGAACGCAAGGGCCGGCTCGAGGCCGCCATCGAGGAGAGGCGCGCAAGCAGCCCCTCCGCCACCTGTTCTGAGCCACCTGAAAGGCGGGCGAAGGATGCGTGAAGGTGTCATCATAGGGGATGCTCGTGAAGTTCTTCCGACGTTGCCGGAGGACAGCATTGATGCGGTCATTACGGATCCCCCCTATGGGCATCTCGGCATCTCCTACGATTCGCCCGATGTGTTCTTGGAGGTAATCCCGGAGCTGCAGCGTTGTCTCAAAGGCGAGGGGTTCCTGGCCTTCTTCGCCGGCTTTCCGGCACTTGCCGAATGGTGTGTGGCGGCCTCGAAGCACTGGAAGTTTGCCGAACACATTGTCTGGGTCAAGCGAAACATACTCCCCAACTATCGTTTGGGACGCGGGCACGAGAACATCATCATCTATCGGGGCACACGCCCCGCGTTCTACGAAACCAAAGGCCCCTACATGGATGTGAAACTACCCTTGCTTGCGACGGATTGTATCTCTGTAGAAGCCCTAAAAAGGCGTGATGCAGCCCTTCTTTCTGGCAAAAGAGATCGACCAAGCAATATCGTCAGTCAACCGGAGTTCAAAAGATTCAACACCGCAACTGATATCGCTCCCAAGGATATGAATTTCAGCACTGTCTGGAGTTTCCTTCCGGTTAACTGCGCGGTCCGCGACGGGCAATATCGCCACCCTGCGGAAAAGCCCGAACCGATCATTGAGAGACTCGTCGAAATGCTGACGCCGAAGGGGGCCACGGTGCTTGACCCTTTCGCGGGATCGGGCACGGTGTCGGCCGTTTGCAGCCGAAAAAGGCGCCGGTGTATCTCTATTGAGATCAACCCCAAGTACGCCAGGATCGCCCAGGCAAGACTTGAGGAGAGACGCGACCATGCCTGACGCGTCGGAACTCACGGTAGTCTACGCGGTCACGCCGGACAGTCGGTTCAGGCTCATGGCCGCCAGTAGCATCTACTCCCTATTGCGGCACAACCCCGGCATTCCGGTCATGATTGCGGAAGCGCCGGGAGGGGATTATCCCCTCGGGATCAAGCATCACGCCCTGAGGCTACCGGTCAGCACTCCCTGGGCGCTCTTCATAGATGCGGACACGAAGGTCACGGGCTCGCTGTCCCGACTGTTCAACCCTCAAGCTGGCTGTCAATTCCGTGGCCGACACGAGACGATGTGGACGCTCGGGCGCATAGAGCACAAGAACTGGGTGCGAGTCTGCGAACTCGCCGGGGTTCCCCCCGTCGCCATCTACAACAGCGGCGCATTTCTGATTCGCGCAGCCCTGCTGCAACATGTTGCCGACTGTTGGGCCTACTGGATGGATTGGCTGCCCAAGAATGTGGGGGACCCGCTTTGCAGGAAGGAGGCCGCGAAGCGCTACGAGTGGTGGATGCTGGATCAGTGCGCCTTGTCTTTGGCCGTCGCCGACCTGCGCAGAGACAATTGGACGGCGAAGGAGCACAGCTATCAGTGGAACAAGGAGGTGGCCGGGGTCATCCACCACTACGGAAGCAAGCGCTGGAAGGACATCTTATGCGAACCCTGCTGACTCAGAGGAAATGGCGTTGGGGTGAGCCGGCGAACAACCCGATTGCCCTGCTCGACCTGGCTCCGGTGGCTCGAGCTGCCGGGCAAGAGGTTGAGTGCTATTTCATG
>JAUWZH010000029.1 GCA_030615435.1 Candidatus Brocadiaceae bacterium
CGACCGGCTTGAACTTCAACTGGTAGGCGGCGAACTCGATCCTTGCGGCGGCAAGCTGCTCTGCTTCCCAGTCCAGGTTCTCCTCGATGTAGTCAATTACCACTACCTTCATGATTCGACCTCCATCCAGCGTTTCTCGGAAGCGGACCTGTATATGGCCTCGACGACCTTGAGCACGGCGACGCTGTCTTCGCCGGTGATCGGAGGGGTGCCGTCCGTCAGGATGGCCTCGGCGAAGGCGCGCACGTACTGCCGTCCCGCGTAACCGGAATACCCCTCCGTGGGCTCCAGCTCGAACTCCACTCTGCGCCGGGGAGCGCCCGAGAAATCCGGAGCGTCGCTGCAGATCTCAAGCACGTCCTTTTCGCCTTCGTAGGCCGGTGCCCACGAGAGCACCCCTTCCGTGCCCCGCACGGCCACGTAAAGGTCGCGCCCGTGAGGGAAGGAGTCCGGCACGGTGTAGCTGATGTCCAGGGAGGCGATCGCCCCCCCGGCGAACCGCAGGAGGGCGAACGAGTTGTCCTCTATGTCGTAATCGGTGTTGACCCTCACGTTCCGGCCGCTTACCTCCACCACCTCATCGGAGAGCATCCACCGCAAGAGGTCTATCCAGTGCACGCCGAGGTTGTACATCGGCCCGCCGCCCGAAGAGGCGCGCTCGAGCATCCACTCGGCGTGTCCCTCGATGTAGCGGTGCAGCCGCCCCGCCGCGCACCGGCCCTCCGCCGCGACGACCCGACCGACGCCGCCGCAGTCCAGGATGCGCTTGAACTCAAGTGCGACCGGATGAAGGCGCCAGCAGTAGCCGGTCGTCAGCTTTACGCCGGCGCGCCTGGCCGCCTGCACGATCTCCTCGGCGCCCGCGGCGCTGGCGGCCATCGGCTTTTCCACCATCAAGTGGACGCCTTTTTCGGCGCACCGGACCGCCGCCTCCGGGCAGTCCACGTGTGGCAGGAAGATCGCGGCGACATCCGGCGCGTCTTCGCCCAGCAGCGCCTCCACAGAAGGATAGCCCCGCACGCCGAAATCCGCACAGAAAGGCTCACGAAGGTCCGGGTCCGCTTCGACGACGGCCACGACCTCCGTTTGCGGCACGGCTTCAAAGAGCGGCATGTAGGATCGCGGGTGGAGGTGTCTCAGCCCGACGATGGCAACCCTGAGTGCCCCTTCCGCCATATCACAACTCTCCTGCCCGGGATTCCCGTGATGGCTGCACCGGCCTGCCGCCGCAACGTCGGCCCAGAGGTGAGAATGCGACGCGACAGCGCTATATCGTCCGCCCGTCGAGAGAGGCATTATATGGTACGGCAGCACCCTGTCAATGGAAGCGGCCCCTGCACGGGGGGCGGTCCGCCGCCCTTCAAGGGGGCAGAGATCTGTTTTGCTCGTCAATATCCGTTTCGTGGGGTGTGCGCCTCTCCAACCTTGTGTAAGTTGCTGCCCTGAGGTCACTTGGGAACAGGGGCAAACGCCTTGCGCGACTTGCAGGTCCAAAGCGGGCCGGGTATTATGAGCCGGCAGAAAACAGCAAGGGTGAGGAGCAGGCAATGGAGAAGGTGCGGGTGGGACTTGTCGGCGCGGGTTTTGCCGCCCGGTTTCACGTTGAATGTCTGCGACGGGTTTACGGCGTGGAGGTCAAGCTCGCGGCGGTCACGTCTTTGCACGCGGAGAGCCGCGAGGCATTCGGGCGCGAGCACAGCATCCCGGCCTTCGAGAACATCGCGGCGATGCTGGACCACGTTGACCTGCTGGATGTCTGCTCGCCTCCCTATGTGCATGAAGAAGCCATTCTGGCTGCCGCCGCTGCGGGGAAGGGCGTCATCTGCGAGAAGCCGCTGACCGGTCATTTCGGCCCCGCTGGTGCGGACGAAAGCTATCGCGGCGATCTGGCCTCGAAGGCGCAGATGCAGGAGGACGTCCTGGCGCGGCTGGAACGCATCGCAGCAGCCGTGCGGGATGCGGGGGTGTTCTTCGGGTATGCCGAGAACTTCGTCTACGCCCCAAGCGTGCAGAAGGAGCGGGAGATCGTTGAGAAGACGGGCGCACAGATCCTGCGGATGTTCGGGGAGGAGTCTCACAACGGCTCCGAATCCCCCGTCTATGGCATCTGGCGCTTCTCCGGCGGCGGGTCGTTGATAGGGAAGGGCTGCCACCCGCTGGGGGGGCTGCTGTATCTGAAGCGCGTTGAAGGCGCGGCGCGGGACGGCCGGCCGATCCGCCCGGTCAGCGTCACCGCGCGGACGCATCAGATCACGCGCCTGCCGGGCTACCGGGACCTCGGCCTGATTCGCACGGAGTATCACGACATTGAAGATTACGGCTTCATGCATGTCGTCTTTGAGGACGGCACCGTGGCGGACGTGGTCACGAGCGAGGTGGTGCTCGGGGGCATTTACGATTACGTGGAGGTGTTCGCCAACAATCACCGCACCCGCTGCTGCCTGAGCCCCGCCGGGCTGGTGGGCACTTACAATCCGCGCGGCGAACAGTACGAAGACATCTACATCGTGGAGAAGGCGAGCACGAAGGAAGGTTGGAGCCAGGCCGCGCCCGACGAGAACTTCACCATGGGCTACGGACCGGAGCTGCAGGATTTCCTGTGGTGCGCGGCGAGGCAAGAGAAACCGCAGTCGGACCTGGACCTCGCGTTGGATACCACAGCGACGATCTACGCTGCGTACGTCTCCGACGAGAACAGGGGGGCGGAGGTCCCCGTTTGGGGCATCTAATGCCGACCGCCGGCCGGATCTCTCGGCGCGCGCGGCGAGGCAGCGAGCAAGTCCTGCCCAGCCCGGTGCCACATGGAACGCAGGCCGGGGAGAACGCCAGGATTTACGTAGACCTTTGCTACAGCGCGATGCGAGAAAGGGAAGGGGATGTCAATACCGGTCCTGAGGGGGGGGCGGCTCGAGTTCCTCAGTGAGAAGGATGTCCAGCGCATCCATTCCGCGGTGGTGCGGGTGCTCGGCGAGGTCGGCGTGAGGATGGAGCACAGGCCGGCCCTGGAGGCGATGCGCGACGGCGGGTGTGAGGTGGACTTCGCCGGGCACATGGTCCGCGTGCCGGAGCACGTCCTGCGCCAGGCCCTCGCGACCGCTCCGTCTCAGTTTACGCTCGCCGGGCAGCAGCCGGAATTCGACGTATTCGTGGACCTGGAAAGGATATACACGATAGGGGGTTCGAGTGCTCTCTACGTCCTGGGTCTCGATGGCGAGCGCCGCTCCGCCACGCTGCGGGACCTGGTCGAGCTGACCAGGCTCCAGGATGCTCTGGAGAGCCTCCACATCATGCACGCCATCGTCGTCCCCCAGGACATACCGCAGCCTGGCTTCGACCGGATACTGTTCGCGAACGTCGTGCCCAACACCTCCCGCAACTATTACTCCCAGGGGCAGGGCGCCCGGTCCATTCGCGATCAGGTCGAGATGGCTTCCGTGATCCTGGGGTCAGGGGAGGACATCCGCCGACGTCCCATATTCACCATCGTCCTGTGCATGGTGAGCCCCCTTCTTCATCCGGGCATCCGGCTGGAGGAGCTGATGGAGTGCGTGAAGCACGGGATACCGATCTATGTTGAAGTGGACCCCCAGCTTGGTGGCACCACCCCCATGACCATCGCTGGCGCCCTGGTGGAGGAGTGCGCGAACGTGCTCGCCGGGGTGACCCTGGCCCAGACACTTTCGCCGGGACACCCCTGCATCTTCGCCATTGCCTCGGGAGTCACGGACATGAGCACCGGCAACTACTCGGGGGCGGCGCCGCGCGCCTGTCTGCTCCACGCGGCGACCGCGCAGATGGCCCACTTCTACGGCCTGCCCTTCCAGGGTGGCACGGGCATTGACGCCACGGTGCCGGACGCCCAGGCGGGCTACGAGCGCGCGCTCCAGGTGCTGACGAACGCCCTGGCCGGCACCAATTTCATTCACCTCTCCATCGGCCTGATGGAGCAGATGCTGCTGGCTTCCTATGAGCAATGCGTGATTGACGACGAGATTGTCAGTGCCGCCTTCCACATCGCGCGCGGCATCGAGGTGAACGACGACACGATTGCCTTCGATGTCATCAAGGAACTCGGTCCCGCCAACGCGCAGTACCTGACGCACGAACACACACTGCGTCATCTGCGGAAGCTCTTCTGGCCCCCGAAGATCACCAACCGGCAGAAATGGGACGCCTGGATGGCCGCCGGCGGGAAGGACATGAGGGAACGCGCCCGCGAGCGTGCGCGGGAGATCCTGGCCGAACACCACCCGCAGTACCTCTCCGAAGCCGCGGTGCAGCAGATCCACCGAATCGCCCAATCGGCCCAGGAGCAGGCCGTGCGTGAGCAGTCCGCGTGAGGATGGCCGGGACTGGCCTGTCTCCTTGTGTACAGGATCGGACGCCCCTGTAGTCCGGCCGGCCGTCGTCGCGCGGAGCGGGAAGACTTGCCGCGTGAGCGACCGGCAAAGAAGGGGAGGGCGCTCGACGTGAAAGACAAGGGGCGGGTGCTGGTGGGGGTTGCCGGATGGTCATATCAGGACTGGAAGGGCGTAGTTTACCCCCGCCGCGAGAGGAACAATCTCTCCTTCATGGCGCGGTTTCTCGATTGCGTCGAGATAAACAGCTCCTTCTACAGGCCCTTCAGTGCGCGTGTTGCGGAGAAGTGGCTCCGGGACGTCTCCCGGAACGAAAGGTTCACCTTCGCCGCCAAGCTATGGTCGCGCTTCACCCACGAGGTGAACGAACCCTATCCGGACTCGGCGGTGGATGGGGTCAGGGAGGGATTCGCCGCGCTGCAGGACGCAGGCAGGCTCAGCGGCATCTTGATTCAGTTTCCCTTCCACTTTCGGGACGCTCGGGCGAATCGAGAGAGGCTCCGGAGGATTGCCGAGGATTTTGCGGGTTTTCCCGGAATCCTCGAGGTTCGGGACGACTCCTGGGCCCGGCCCGAGGCGCTGGAGTTCATAAGTGGCTTGAAGCTCAGTATCGCCTGCCTGGACATGCCCCTGACTCACCGCTCTTTCAGGGAAAAGGCCGTTGTAACGGGACCGATCGGCTACCTCCGACTGCACGGAAGGAACTACGAGACGTGGTTCAGCAAGGAGGCCGGGCGCGACGACAGGTACAATTACCTTTATTCGGACGAAGAGCTGGGGTCCGTTCTCGAACGCATCGAGAGGCTGCGAGATATGGCGGAACGGGCCGTGGTGATATGGAACAATCACTACAGGGGCCAGGCCGTCGTCAACGCCCTGGAGAGCCTCCACCGCATCAGGGGCGAAAGGGTGGAGGTGCCGCCGCTGCTCGCCGAGACCTATCCGCGGCTCAGAGAGATTGCGCGGGAACAACAGGGAGGACTTTTCGAGCATTGACGCTCAGGGCGCCATATTGGCTTTCCACTTTGCCTGTCACCACATATGGCCCATAGCCGTCAATGTGGGGGCCGAATTCTCGGTAGGTTCCGGGGAACATGGTCACTTCGAACACGTCTTTTTCGTCCTCCAGGGTGAGGAATTCCATGTAGTGCCCGTTTTTCGTAGGGGGTCCTGTGCACGGCTGAAAGCACTCCGGCGATGCGCACCTCTTTGCCCACCATCTCCGGCAGCGCCCCGCTGTCAATCAGGTCTCCGCTGTCCATGGTCGGGCTCTGCCCCCCATCGCCCCTGTCCGCCGCCCTCAATGAGCGGGGTGCGCCTTGCGCGGGTCCCGCCCCCTCGGCTTATCCGGAATCGGCAAGGCCCCCGATGCCACCGCAGCACTCATTCCCGCGGCGACTCCGCCATCCCTTCCCCGGCTGCCTCCGACCGCCCCTGCTTGATCTTGAGGGCCTCGTCGGAGTTCTGGAAGAACACGTCCAGTATCTTCGGATCGAAGTGCCCGCCCCGCTGCTCCTTCATGATTTCCAGCGCTTCTGCCTCATCGAGGGCTTTCCTGTATGGGCGGTCGCTTGTAAGGGAGTCGAACACGTCGGCGACGGCGCAGATTCGCCCCCACAGCGGGATGTCTTCTCCCCGCAGGATTTGAGGATAGCCGCTGCCGTCCCATTTCTCGTGATGGGACAGGGCGATGGTTTCGCCCGCGCGCAGAAGTTCCGAGGACGAGCCACTGAGCATGTCGGCCCCGATGGTGGTATGCTTCTTCATGGTCTCCCATTCAGCTTCGTCGAGGCTGCCGGGCTTGAGCAAGACTGCGTCCGGGATGGCAATCTTGCCGATGTCGTGCAGGGGTGCCGCGTCACTGAGCAGTTCCACGCCCCCGGGAGTCAGGTTCAACGCGCGGCCCAGCAGCTCGCAATACTGGCGGACGCGTAGGATGTGCCGCCCCGAGTTCTCGTCCTTGTACTCTGCCGCCATAGCCAGGCGGTGAACGGTGTCCAGGTGGGCCTCATGCTCTCTGCGCTGGGCATCCCCCATCTGCTGAAGGGCCTCCCGCAGGTCGTTGGCTCTCTGGTTGGCCTTTCTTTCCAGTTCGGCCAGCCGCCCTTTGAGTGCATCCTGCGCGTCCTTCATTCGCAGCAGCGAGGCCACGCGCAGCTTGAGTTCCGTTTGATCGAATGGCTTGGTGATGAAGTCGTTGACCCCTGCTTCCACGGCGCGAAGGCGGTCTTCTCTGCTCTCCAGTGCGGTTGCCATGAGGATGGGGACGTCGGCGTAGGTCTCATCCGCGCGGATTTTCTGCGCCACCGCGAACCCGTCCATGCCCGGCATCCTGGCGTCCAGCAGCACCAGGTCAATGTCCAGCTTGAGCTTCGCGCCGGCCTCAAAGCCGTCCCGAGCGCTTTCCACCTCGTATCCCAGCGACTCGGCCATCTCGGCCAGCAGCACGCGGGTCGCCTCCTCGTCGTCCACAACCAGAATGCGGTGTTGCTTTCTCATTGGCACCTTTCCTTTACTGTGGCGCCCATGCGCTCGACTCCTTGGCCACTGCGTTTGCGTCCGGACTCCGTGCACTCATTGCCCCGATGCCAGGACTGTCCGCATGGCCTCCCGCAGCCGGTCCAATGTTACCGGCTTGGATAGCACTAGGTCAACGGCTGCCGGCTCTTCCCCCGCAGCCTCCATCATGTCGCCGAAGCCCGTGAGCAGGATGACGGGTTTCTTCGGCACTTCGTTCTTGATTATGGCGGCAAGCTGGTCGCCGCTGAACTCAGGCATGGCCCGGTCGGTAATCACCAGGTCGAACCAGCCGGCACGGAACTTCCGAAGGCCTTCAGCCCCATCGGCCGCCGTCTCGACCTTGTGACCGTCGGTTTTCAGGTACTCCCTCAGGAGCTCGCGCGGCCCGTGTTGGTCCTCAACAACCAGCACGCTCAGGGTGCGCTGCCATGCCTCGGGCTGCGCCGGCGCCCCTGCCTGCGGTTCCGCTTCCTTGCTCGGCAGGCGGATGCGAACTGTCGTCCCTCTCCCTTGCTCGCTTTCGATCTCGATCGTCCCGTTGTGCCGCCGCACGATGCCCTGAACGACCGAGAGCCCCAGGCCCGTGCCGTCGGCGCTCTTGGAGGT
Organism: Candidatus Brocadiaceae bacterium; assembly: GCA_030615435.1. Classification (GTDB taxonomy): domain Bacteria; phylum Planctomycetota; class Brocadiia; order SM23-32; family SM23-32; genus JAUWZH01. Next base: position 7,485 of record JAUWZH010000029.1, read on the forward strand.
GAAAAACGGATCCAGACAGTGTTTCCGGACTTCTTCGCTCATGCCGACGCCGGTGTCGCTGACCTCGAGGAGCACCTCACCCTCCTCGGAGCGGGTGCGCAGTGTCATCGTGCCACCTTCGGGCATCGCCTCTACGCTGTTGAAAATCAGGTTGGTGAGCATCGCGTGCAGTTCGGCCTCGTTGCCGGCGACGAAGGGGACGTTCTCGAGATGGGTTTCCACCTTTATCTGGATGCCCTGGCCCGCTGCGTCTTCTTTCCATCGCGGCTCAGTGAGCGAAATGGCTTCCTGGACCAGTGCGTTGGGGGAAAGGGAGGAGAAGGCTTCGTTTTCCTGACAGGGGCGATAGAACTGGCGCATCCGGCGGACAACCGCGGCGGCGTCGCTCGCGGCGGTGCGCATGAGCTCCAAGTACCGCGTCACTCGCTGCCTGTCGTCCAGCATCTCGGGCTTCTGGAGCAGCAAGTCGGTGAAACCCAGGATGGACGACAGCGCGTTGTTGAAATCGTGCGCTATGCCGCTGGCCAACTGCACCAGCGCCCGCTGGCGTTCCTGGTAGATGAGCTGGTCCTGTGTTCGGCGTAATTCCTCGAGCGCCTCTTGGAGACTGCGGTTCGTCTCCTTGAGCTCCTCCTGCGCCCGCCTGCGCTCCATGGCCGACCTGTACTGCTCCAGGGCGTGGCGCACGGACCGTTCCAGGACCTCGCAGTTGAAGCTCTCCTTGATCAGGTAGTCCGTGGCGCCGCGCTTCATCGCCTGCACGGCCGCCTCCTCATTGCCCGTGCCGGTGAGCAGGATGATGGGCAGGTGCGTTCCTGTGGCCTTGATGTCGTTGAGGATGTCGAGCCCGGTCACCGCTTCGCCGAGCCGCAGGTCGAGAAAGGCAAGGTCGTATTGTCCCCCGCCAAGGCGGTTGTGCGCCTGCTCGGGCGTGCTGACGTGGTCCACCTCCATGCGGTACGCCTCGGACGCCGCGGCATACCGGCGGAAGGCGAACGCGTCATCCGGGTCATCTTCCACCAGGAGAATCCGCAGGTTACTCAGCTCACTCATGGCCTACCTGCCTGCTCGGTTCACGGTTTCCTCAGGTATGACGTTCTGTCTATCCTGTATCTTATTGCCAGAGTGCTGCTTGCATCAAGCCCTTGCCTGGGCTGGCGCACGGGACGCAGGGTGCCACTTTCCGCTGCGTCCCTATCGCTGTGCCTCTTTCACCGTCTCGGTGATGGCGTCGAAATCGGCCTCCAGCGAGCGGTAGAGCCGCTGGAAGAGGGGATAGAACTCCTCGTAAAGGGCGGCGGCCTGCGGGTCGGGCTCGTAGCTGCTCACCACGTGGATGCAGCACTCGCAGGCCTCCTCCACGCTGCCCCACACTCCCGTGCCCGCCCCGGCCAGGAGCGCCGCGCCGTAAGCCGGTCCCTCCTCCGCATTGATGGTGCAGACGCGCCGCCCGTAGAGGTCGGCCTGCATCTTGCGCCAGAACTCGCTCTTCGCGCCCCCGCCGGAGAGGCGTATCTCGCCGAACTGCACCCCGATCTGGCGGATGATCTCCAGCGAGTCCCTCATGCCGTAGGTGATGCCCTCCATGACGCTGCGCAGCATCTCACGCCTGCCGTGGCGCGTGGTGAGGCCGACCCAGGCCCCGCGCGCGTTGGGGTTGGCGTGAGGAGTGCGCTCGCCGGTCAGGTAGGGCAGGAAGAACAGCCCTTCGCAGCCCACAGGCGCCTCGGCGGCCTCGGCGGTCATGACCTCGTAGGGGTCCACCCCCTTCTGCTCGGCCTCGCGGCGCTCCGGCTCGCACAGGTTGTCACGCAGCCACTGGAACGAGCCCCCGGCGCTGAGCATCACCCCCATCACGTGCCACTTGCCGGGAACCGCGTGGCAGAAGGTGTGCACCCGCCCCCGTGGGTCTGTGGCGACGGTGTCGCTGAAGGCAAAGACCACGCCGCTGGTGCCGAGTGTGGCGCTGATCACGCCGCTGCGCACGATGCCGTTGCCCACGGCGCCTGCGGCCTGGTCGCCCGCGCCGCCCACGATGGGCGTGCCGGCCGGAATGCCGAGCTGCTCCGCCACCCCGGCGCTGACCTCCGCGCTCACCTGCGGGGACTCGTAGCAATCGGCGAGCAGGTCCCTGTCGATTTGCAGCCTCTCCAGCACCTCGCCCGACCAGGCACGCCTGCGCACGTCCAGCAGCAGCATCCCGCTTGCGTCGCTGACCTCCGTGGCGAAGGTGCCGCTGAGGCGGAAGCGCACGTAGTCCTTGGGCAAGAGGACCTTGCGGCATTTCTCGTAGTTCTGCGGCTCGTGCCTGCGCACCCAGAGGATCTTCGGCGCGGTGAAGCCCGTGAGGGCCGGGTTGCACAGAAGCTCGATGAGGCGCTCGCGGCCGATGGTCTCGGTCATCTCGGCGCACTCGGCGGCGGTCCTCTGATCGTTCCAGAGGATGGCCGGCCGGATGACCTCCCCGCCCCCGTCGAGCATGACCAGCCCGTGCATCTGCCCGCTCAGGCCGATCCCGGCCACCTCTTCGCCTTTCACGCCAGCCTCCGCGATCGCCTGCCTGATGGACTTGCAGGCGGCGTGCCACCAGTCGGCCGGGTTCTGCTCGCTCCACAGCGGCCGGGGCGCATGCTGGGGGTATTCGACGGTGGCGGTGGACAGGACCCGGCCGGTCTCGTCGCAAATAAGGGTCTTGGTGCCCGTCGTGCCGATGTCTGCCCCGATCAGGTAACCCATCTTGCCTCCCCTGCGGCGCGATAGAACCGGGGCGCCCCTTCCCGCTCGATCGCTGCCCTCCGTACGTGCACTTGTACGCGGCATGTACCTTGCCATTGGAGCCGGGAGATGTCAAACGAAATGCCGCCCGGGCTGCGTCCCCCGTTCGAGGGGGTCCACCGTTGCTTGACAACGCCGGCAGGCGGCGTACAATCGGTAAGGGTGCGGATGTGGCGGAACTGGCAGACGCGCTAGGTTGAGGGCCTAGTGGACCCAAATCGTCCATGCGGGTTCGAATCCCGCCATCCGCACCACATTCTTGTAAGTATTGAGCCTCCTAAGACCATCGCCGTAAAGGCCTTAGGGGGCCCTTTCATTCTTGGCCTGACAGTTCCGTGCTTTCTCAGATATACTATGTTGCAGATGCTTTTGTTGCACTCTTGCTGCAAGGTGATGGGGAGAGGGGTCAAATGTCAACGCTCAAGAAGCGTAGAATCAGACAGAACGGGAGGGCTTACCAGTACTGGGTTGTGGACTATTCGTACCGAGAGAAGGGGCAGATCCGCCGAAAGCAGCGCCACTTCAAGAGGAAGGCCGACGCGGAGCTCTTCAGGGCGGAGATCGAGCCGCAGCTCGCCCGGGCACGATATAGCGGCCTTGAGGTCCCATTGGGGCCGCCAGATGTGAGTCTGACGGAATGGCTTGAAAGGCCTGAAGCCGAAAAGCCTGGCTAACAAGCTCCAGATCGTCAAGTGGGCCGTGGTCTGGGGAAGATGCGGCTTCGCTGCTCGCTGGCTCTCGTGGTGATGGCGCTGGGGATGGCAAGGGAGAAGCAGAAAGGGAAGCTGCGCAGCCTTGTGTGCGCTGCGTGAAGTTAAGGTGGTCGAGGGGCCGCAGAAGTTAAGAGGCGAGCAGTATGTCTTGGGACGCCATGAGAGCGCCTCGAAGAAGTCGGCACGACCCATCTCGGCCCTTGAGGGGCGTCGCTGGAGCAACTTTGGCAGCGACGGTGCGGCCAAGCCGCAGGATCGCCTCACCCCGAGCGCCCCAAGAAACCCACAACGCAAATGCCTCCAAAAGGGGGGGAAGTGTTGACTGGTTCTGGTAGGGCTGGCACACTGCAAGCGTGTCGGGCAGGCTGTCGGAACGAAGGGCACAAACGGGAAATCTCGACTGAAAGGGCTTTTGCCCATAACATGAGGCTGGCGCATTTGCGAACCACGTTGTCCTGACAAGCATTTTCGTGGGAAGGTTTCCGCAAGCGCCGTGGGAGCGTATCATGTCCCTTCTAGGCATTGACCTTGGTTCGTCTCAGCTTAAAGCAACTCTGATAGATGACGAGAGGAACCTCTGCGTTAGCCAAACGGCCGCTTACAGCGAAGATTGGATTGGTGAAAAACCAGACCACCTTGAAAGGAATGTGGTTGTCTATTGGGAAGCCTTGAAAGAAGGAATCAAACGCCTGCTAAATCAACACGGAGTGCAGCCAGAAGAAATCTTGGGCATTTCATTTTCTGTTCAGGGAGAGACGTTTGTTGTTCTGGATCAGCACTTTCGTCCTCTTCGGAAAGCAATCCAGGGACATGATGTTCGGGCGCAAGAAGAGGTGAGGATCATCAGAGATGAATTCAGCGACGAACTGCTATATTCGGTATCTGGTCAGCCAAATGTCGAGGCTAACTGGATGGCCGTTAAGCTACTGTGGATTAAGCGGAACGAGCCAGAGATCTTTGCCCGGACACGATACATCATGCTGCTGGAAGATTACATACTTCACAAGCTCACCGGTAGATTCGTGACTGACCGAAGCGTCATTGGTGATTCTTATCTCTATGACATGCGTTCGGAAAACTGGTTCGGCCCCCTGCTCGACTATCTTGACGTCTCGCGTGCTATGCTTCCCGAAGTTGTCCACCCCTGTCAGGCGATCGGCCCTGTGAGCAAACGGGCGGCCGAAGAGACGGAGCTATCCACGGAGACCCAGGTAGTCACGGGTGCGATGGACCAGATGGCTGGCGCGGTGGGGGCCGGCAACGTAGTACCCGGTGTCGTTACAGAAACTACTGGAACTGCGCTGGCAATAGGAGCTACTGGTAAGGGCGACCTGAGCAATTACCTGGAGACTGGGCTTCCCCTATACTACCACGCTGTCCGCAACGCCTATTTCTTGATGCCCTGGTTAGGTAGCGGCGGCCTGACTCTCCAATGGTTCAGAGACAGCTTCGGAGAGCTCGAAAAGGCTTCTGCAGACAGAGAAGGAAGAGAGGTCTATGATCTTCTGACGGCCAGAGCGGCAGAGGTGCCTGCAAGCTCTGATGGTCTGATCATGCTGCCATTTCTTGTTGGAGCTGCGTGTCCTGAGTTCGATTCCAGCGCCCGCGGCGTCTTCTTCGGCATCACGCCTGGTCACACGAAAGGTCATTTTGTCCGAGCAATACTTGAATCAATTGGATACGCCATAAGAGCCAATCTCGAGCTATTGCAGTCTGCGGGTCTTGATGCATGTGAGATACGGTCAATGGGCGGTGGCTCCAAAAGTCGCTTGTGGAATCAAATCAAGGCTGACATTTGCGGCGTACGCATCGCATCGATGGATCAGCCTGAAACTGCTTCCCTTGGCGCAGCCCTGATGGCCGGTGTGGGAGCGGGTGTGTATGCTTCGACCGAAGGAACCCGGTCAAGCAAGTGGATCAAGCTTAGGGAAGTTTTCGACCCTGACATAAGGAACCAGGAAACCTATGCGGCAGGGTACGGGAAGTATCGGGAAATCTATCGGCGGCTCAAAGGTGTTTTCGAGTAGCTATGGCAACAGCTGGAGAATCGAATGGGTGAGAGCAGAAACGGAGCTTCGCGCCTGAAATTCGACGGCACTTTGCAGCTCGAATTCCACGGGGCGAAGTCCGGACGGGTGCTCCACGCTGAATGGAGCCCCTGAGAAATCGACCCCTGGTGTCGGGTCGCGCCGGAGCGGAATTTCGAGGAAGTCCCACGATGCGGTCATAGGCCAAGATCATGGATTGGAGGCACACAATGAGAAACTAAAGTCCTATGATTGGTTTCGTCGCGACAACAATGAGCGCATTCGATGCTGTGCTGGACTTGGAGGAAATAGGGGATATGGGGCAGTATCCTCCAGTGATCGCGAAAGTCTTGCAGTATATGAGATCTTTCGCGGAGATCGTTGACTGCGGCATCGTCGGCAATGAGGATGAAGCGTCGCGGGCACGCGACCGAGTGGCGCAAGGAGATTGCGACCTGCTGGTTATTTGGCCGATGAATTACACCCTGGATACGGTGGTGCTGAACCTGGTATTTGGGCTGAAGACACCTTTGGTACTGCTGAATACGACCTCTCAACCGGGCCTTTCAGGCGCGTTGGACTTTGCGAAGATAATGGAGAACAGCGCAATAGCGTGCATGCCTACGCTGACAAACGTGCTGCTCAAGAACCACATAGATTTCAGGCTTATTATTGATCTTTGCAGAAATAATGGAAAGGCGCTCTCGGTTTCGGTATAATCTTGGGCATGAGACCCCAGGGAACCGCTCAGCAGCTGGAAGCACGACGCCGACGGGCAATCCAGTTGCTAAAAGCGGGCAAGAGCCTGTCGGCGACGGCGCGTGCTGTGAGTGCGTCGGTGAGTTCGGTGTGGCGATGGTACCAGGCGTACCAAGCGAAAGGGTGGGAAGGGCTTCGCCCTCGAGTCACTCCTGGGCGTCCGCCCAAGCTCTCGGCGTCCCAAAGGGAGAGGCTGCCGAAGCTCTTGGAGGGGGGCCCTCGCCAGTTCGGATATGCCACGGACCTGTGGACGCTGAAGCGCGTGGCCGAGGTGATAGAACGATCGTTTGGCGTGCGCTATCACCCCTACCACGTGTGGAGAGTCCTGGTGAGGTTGGGTTGGAGCTGCCAGAAGCCGGAGCGCCGCGCCCGGGAGCGGGACGAAGCGGCAATCGAGAGATGGCGCAAGCGGCGCTGGCCGCATATAAAAAAACGCCCGGAAGCAAGCACGTAGCATCGTTTTTCTCGACGAAAGCGGCTTTATGCTGCAGCCGGTGGTGCGACGCACGTGGGCCCCGCGGGGTCAGACCCCATTCAATGACAATGGGAGCGGCACGATCGACTTTCTCTTATCAGTGCGATCACCCTGGCACCGCTGCGACGTCGATTCGGGCTCTATTGGCAGAGTCAACGACACAACATCCGTGCTGATGATGTCGTGGGCTTCCTGCGACGTATCCGACGGCATCTGCGCCGCAAGATCGTTCTGATCCTTGACCGCTGGAGCGTGCACAAGGCGCGTGCGGTCCGGCAGTACTTCCAGCGTTATGGCGAGGATATCCAGGTGGAATGGCTTCCGGCATACGCACCGGAGCTCAATCCAGCAGAGCAAGTCTGGAATCACAGCAAGTACTGTGACCTTGCCAATTTCTCCCCCGCCGATTGCGACGAACTGGAGGCACATGTGGAGTCATCCATTCGCAAGCAGCGTGGTCAATCGAGCCTCCTGCGTTCCTTCTTCAAGACAGCGAGGTTGAAGTTGTAGAAACAGTGTCTTTCCATTACTTACGCAAAGCTCAATAGTGGCGCGATTGACGACTGCAGCATTTATGAGCAGATGAAACTGGCGGCTAAGGCGCTATTGCAAAACCCTGGAGTTTGGGGTTGCCGATGTAGGATGATAGAGCCATAGACCTTCGATGGGAGGATTGCCTATGGCTCGCCAATGGATCAGCGATGAGCTGTGGGGCGAGATTGCGCCCCTGCTTCCCCGCGAGCCGCCCAAACCAAAGGGCGGTCGCCCACGCATCCCCGACCGCAAGTGTCTCGTGGGAATCGTGTTCGTGCTGCGCACCGGTTGTGCCTGGAACGATCTGCCCGCCGAACTGGGGTGCGGCGATGGCACCACCT
>JAUWZH010000091.1 GCA_030615435.1 Candidatus Brocadiaceae bacterium
ACGTCCTCGCTTGCTGCGCGGTGGCAGCAAGGGCTGCAGGACTGCCCATTCGCCATCGGTCAGGTCTGTAGGATAGGTTTTTCGTTCCATGCCCTCCAGGCTAACAACTGAGGACCCCTAATTTCCATACACACTCTAAGACCGGGGACCCCGCGGCAGCCGTTCCAGGCCGCGCCGCTCGCAACGGTGTGGTTTACTGCTCCGGCTCCTTGTTCGACTCAGCAGCCTCCTGAGCTCTGTGATGGCTGGTCAGCTTGTCATGGAGACGGGCAATGCGGCGTCGCATTCTCGCGAACGCCTGCTCTATCGAGTTGTACATGTCGTAGCTGCTTGCCTTGGCCACGAGAACGGACCTGTGACATTTGGCGATGATCTCCACCTGTTCGCCGCTCGCATCCCTCTTCAGGGTTACGGTCACCGGCCCAATTCGGTCATCATACCGCGGCAGCTTCCGGATGTGATCCCGAATGTGCTTCTCCATCACTTCGGTCACTTCAACATCCCGTCCGCTGATTGTGGCATCCACGCTCAGCCAACCTCTCTTTCTGCCGAAACTCAACGAAGAACACGACGCCCACAAGCGCGTGCGACACTCAGGGCTCCGCCCTTTCCGTATTTGCCATGGTCTCTTACGTTTCCTCCGAGGCCGCCTTTTTGAGCCGGTCCGTCGCCGAAACAGCCGGCCCAATTCCCTGCTGCTCCTTGCTGCCGGCGGGCCGGCGCTGGTTGGGCGCCGCGACCATGCCGGCGGTCATGCAGAACCTCAAGGCTTCTTCCACGCTCATCTCGAGGTCCATGACTTCGTCGCGAGGGACCAGAATGACAAACCCGGTCACCGGCGCCGGGGAGGTGGGAATAAAAACTGCCACCAGGTCCTGCCCGGCCTTCTGCTGCACGTCCCTCAGGCCTTCTCCGGTGCGGAATCCGATGGCGTAGATCCCGTGCCGGGGATATTGCACCGCCACAACGCGACGGAATCCGACGCGGTCGCGGGGACCGAAAAGAAAATTCGCCACCTGGCGGGCGTGCGGATAGATCGCCTTGATTACGGGAAACCGCTCGAAGAAGCGATCAACCGCGTCCATCAACCTCGCGCCGAGATAGCTGCGCAGCAGGAAGCCGATGAGGTAGACAATCACCAGCGCCAGGAGAATGCCGATGGAAACCCCCACAAAGCCCGGGAACTTCTCCTCGGCGTACTCCTTGCGACGCTCTGGGTCCTCGAGGACGTCCGGAGGAGCCCCCGGGAAGACCGTCTTGAACAGTGCGGTGTGGTTGACGAGGACCGAGCGGCAGACCCCGTTGACCCTTCTGCCTACCGTCCTGTCAATCTGACCATAGAGCCAACTGAGGAGGAAAACCGTTATCAGGATGGGAAACAGTGCTGCCAGGCCGGTCAGAAAGGTCCGCCTGAAGCCACTGATAAATCTTCTACGGGCCATCCGAGTTCGATCCTTAGGGCAGCGCCCGCCGCATGCGCGGCCTGGCTCGACATGCCGCACTCGCCAACACAGCATTCTATCCCCCCCCTGACGGACGGTCAAGTAGAAGGGCCGAGGGCACATTTGCCTTCTCCGGAGCGCCGCCGCCGTAACGATGTGCGAGGGTCGGGCCACCCCTCTTCCGCGGCGGAAACGCGACAACACAAATGCCTCCCAGGGGTCGCGGGCGGATGTGGCGACCGCGAGGGCCGAAACTCTGCTCACGTAACCTCTTGCAGCGGGAGCTCAAAGGCCTTGAGGCCTTCCTTCCCGAAGCTCTCCCGCAGGCTGCGCACCCCCTCCATGATGCTTTGCGCGTGGCGATCCTCCACTGCCAGGGCGAGCACATTATTGGCCTTCGGCCAAACGTGAGACATGAGGTGCGGCCCGCTGGTCCGTCCCCGTCCCTGGACCTTCGTCCATTTCGTGTATTCCTGGACGCCGCTCTGCTGAAGCAATGCCATCACCTCATCGTCGAGGGCTTCGTTGTAAGCCACGAAAAGGAACCTCATCTGTCCTTCTCCCCTATGCCCGATGGAAGGGCGCCTCGAAAAGGGAATACATCACCGGGACGAGGACCAGGGTCACGAGGGTCGCCACGAGCAGGCCGCCGAGGATCGTCAGCCCGAGCGGATTCCACGTCTCTGAGCCCTGGCCGCGGCGCAGCGCCATGGGCAGCAGGGCCATTATGGTGGTGAAGGCCGTCATGAGCACCGGCCTCAAACGCGTCCTGCCGCCCTCTCGGACGGCCTGTTCCATGCTCCTGCCTCTTTCCCGCAGGACGTTGATGTAGTCCACCAGCACGATGGCGTTGTTGACCACCACGCCGATGAGCATGAGCATGCCGAGGAAAACAATGACGCTCAGGTTGTGCCCGCCCAGGAACAGCGCCCACATGACGCCGGTGAAGGCGAACGGCACGGAGAACATCACGACGAAGGGGTCCACGAGGGATTCGAACTGGGAGGCCATAACCATGTAAATCAGGATGATGCCCACCGCCAGCGCGATGGTGAGCCAGAAGAATGCCTCGCGAATGTCCTTGCTTTGCCCGCCCATTTTCACTTCCACCCCGGGCGGCACGTCTATCTCCGCGATGGCTTTCTGCACGTCCCTGGTAACCCGCCCGAGGGAGCGCCGGTGGCTGTCTCCTCCGACGCGCACGATGCGGTTTTGATCCTTGCGCTCTATCTGGAGGGGACCCCTGGCGAACTTCACTCGCGCCACGTTTCCGGCCCGGATGATCTGTCCCGTAGGCAGGCGCAACGGTATTCTTTCGAGGTCCTCGGCCACGGCGCGGTCTTCTTCCCGCAGCCGCACGAAGATGTCATACTCATCTCCTCTCACCCTGTACTTGCCGGCCAGCTGGCCGTAGACGCCGGCGCGCACGGCGTCGGCCACCTGGGAGACGTTCAGACCCATCAAGGACGCCTTGTCTCTCTCGACTTCCAGCCATAGTTCTGGAGCGCCTTTCTCCCGCGAGATGCTGATGTCAACCGCCCCCGGCACGGCCTCTACTTTTTGCTTGATCATCAAGGCAAGGCGGTCTGTCAGTTCCATGTCGTCGCCGAGGATGTTGACGCTCAGGGGCTTCTCGCCGCCCATCAAGAAGCCTTCCATCGGGTCAGAGAGCTCAATGCTGAAATTCTCTACGGAATACAACCCACGCACTTCCTCTATGCGTTTGCGCAATCTATCCGCGATCTGCCAGACGTCCTCATCCCTGTGTTCCCTGGGCACCAGCCTGACGCCAAAAGTCCCGATATGGCTGCCTTCCCCGCCCATCAGGCCGCCGTGCATTCCTTCCCCTTCGCTGCAGCGCGTAAAGACCGCCAGCCGATCCTCCTCAGGAATCTCCTCGCGGAGCACTTGAGCGATCCACTCCATCACCTCAGCGGTTTTCTCAACCCTTGTGCCCACGGGCAGTTCGAGCGTCCCCGTGACCCGCGCTACGTCCTCGCGCGGCATGAACTCCCACCCTATGACCGGCACAAGGCTGAGGCTGCCCGCGAAGAAGACGAGGGCAACGAACAACACGGCCCCTCTGTGGTGCAGGGCCCAATCCAGAAAAGAGCTGTATGCCGAAGCAATGCGCTCGAAGCCAGCCTCGCTGAGGCGGAAAAAGGCGTTCTGAGACCTTCGACCAACGTAAACGGCGGGCAGGATCCTGGAGGCGAGCATTGGGGTAAGGGTCAGGGCCGAAAACAGTGACGCCAGCAGCACCACCCCCGCCACCACGGCGAAGGGCTTGAACAGAACCTGCGTGATGCCCCTCACGAAGATCAGGGGGAAGAAGACGCACAAAGTGGTAAGAGTGGCGACCGTGACGGCCATCGCCACTTCCGAAGCCCCGTAGATGGCACCCTCACTCTGGCTCTCGCCCTGCTCCCTGTGGCGGGAAATGTTCTCCAGAATCACAATCGCACTGTCCACCACCATTCCCAAGACCACGATGAAGGCGAAAAGGGTCAGTACGTTGATCGTGTAATGCAGGAAATACATCACCGCCCCGGCAAGAATCAGCGAGAACGGAATCGTCAGGGCGATGATAAAGGTGCTTCGGACCTGACGCAGGAAAACGAACACCGCGAGGATGGCAAGCCCCCCCCTATGAGCAACGTCTGGGCGAGGTTCCGCACCATGCGCAGGATGTCCTCGGAGCCGTCCATCACGTTGACGAGCCGTACGTCCGGCGGCAGCCTTTTCTCCAGCTCAACGAGGCGCTCCTTGACGGCCCGCACCACGGCCACCGTGTTGGCATCGGACTGTTTGCTGACCATCAGTATGCCGCCCCGTTTGCCGTTTATCGTGATATGAGCGCTCAGGTCCTTGAACCCTTCGCTCACCGTGCCGAGGTCCTTGATTCGAACCACAGTGCCGTCACGAACCGTGACGACGATATCGTTCATCGGTTCCACACTCTCGAACTCTCCGGGCACACGGGGCAGATAATCCGTATAGCCCATCTTTATGCTGCCGGCGGAGACCTCGCGGTTCTCCGTGGCGATGGCGTACGCGACGTCGCCGGGAGTCAGACTGTGGCACGCCAGCCGCTCCCTGTCCAGCTCCACGTTCACCTGGCGCCTCAGCGGAACCATTATGTCCACCGAGGCCACACCGGCGATGCTTTCCAGGGGATTGGCCACCTGCTCATCGAGAATCTCCTCCAGGTTCTCAAATGAACTCGAGGCCAGAACCCCATAGACCAGGACGGGGAAACGACTTACGTCGAACTTGAATATCCTCGGCCTTTCGGCCTCATCCGGCAGCAGCATCTGAACCATGTCCACGGTATCCCGCACGTCGTTCATGCGGCTGTCCAGCTCCGCCTGCCAGGTGAAACTCAGGGTGATTCTCGAGCTGCCCTCGCGGGAGGTTGAAACCATGTGGTCGAGGTCCTCGACCGTCGCCAGAGCCTGCTCCAGGGGCCGGGTGATCTTCTCCTCCACGTCCTGCGGCCCGGCGCCCTCATAGGTGGTGATGAGAGTTATGACGGGCACGTCCATCTCCGGCAACATGTCCAGGGGCGTCTGCACGAGGCAGAATGTGCCGACCAGAATCACTGCGAAAAAGATCATCAGGGTGGTGACAGCCCTCTTGACCGAGAATTCGCACAGGTTCATTCAGCCCCCTCCTGCCTCTGCACGCGGACATCCATGCCCTCTTCCAGCAGATGATGGCCACGCACAACGACAAGCTCACCGACGCTCAACCCTTCTATCACCTCGTTTCTCGGCCCCTCCTCCAACCCGATCCGCACGCTCCGCACCGTCACCTTCCCCTCCTTCACGACGAACGCCCTGTGGCCCTCGCTCGAGGGAAGGAGGGCCACGTCGGGCACGATGGGGACCCCTTCCTTTCGCGCCACCACGATCTGAACACGGGCGAACATGCCCCCTTTGAGCCTGTGTTCGGGGTTCGGGAGGCGAAGGGTGACCTGAGCGGTGCGGGTAACGGGATGGAACTCGGGCTGCAACCTCTCCACGGTGGCGAAGAAGGTCTCATCCGGGCAAGCGTCCACTTTCACCCGCGCGCGGGTCTCGCCCGGCCGTATGAGGCGCGAGTACTTCTCGGCGACCCCGCCCCTGACCTCCACGTGGTCAATGTTGACGATCTTCACCAGCGGAGTCTGTGGGCTCACGTAGCTTCCCCTGTCCACGTGTTTCTCGCTGATCACGCCGCTGATGGGGGCCTTAACCGTGGCGTCCTCGCGCCTCAGACGGACCTTCTCGAGGGTGGCCTTCGCCAGCTCGACCCGCTCCTGGGCAAGCCGAACGCCTGCACGCGCGCGCTCGTATGCGGTCCGGGCCCTGTCTCGCTGCTGCCCCGTAGCGACGCCTTTCTCGTAGAGGGCGCTCATGCGGTCGCTCTCACGTTTGGCGTCGCCGAGGGCAACTTCGGCCTCCTGAAGCGAGAACTGAGTCACCCGCAGGTTGACCTCTGCCTCCCGAAGGGCCGCCTGAAGCTCAGCGTGCTCGACGACGGCAATCACCATGCCTTTCTCAACTTCCATCCCTTCCTCAAGGGGCCTGCCGTCTGGCAGCGCAAGCTCTTCCAGCACCCCTGACGTTTCGGGATAAACCAGCGCACTCGAGTCCGGCTCCACGGTGCACGTCACCGGAATGGTCTGCTCCAGGGTGCCGCGCTGCACCTCCACTACCATCACCAGCGGCGGCCCGGCCGGCTCCGGCTCCTCCTCCAGCGCTTTTCTGCGCCGGGCCAGCAGCGATTGCTGAGCCCTGAACAGCCCGGCCCCAACGACGATAATCAGCAACAGCCAGAAGGCGATTCTCAACAGCTTTCTCATTCCGTCTCGCCCTTCTGCAATTGGCCAATTTTCTGATCCTGTTGGACCTGGTCCGTCAAACGCTTGATGTCCCCGGGCCTCCCCACCCGTTCGGGCACTTCGCGGGTCCCGGCAGGCGGCCCGAGCATGCCCATGGCCCTCTGAAGCCTGATCCTCGCGGTGGTGTGCCTGTGAAGGGCCGTGTAATAAAGGCTTTTGGCGCGCGTCAAAGCCGCCGTGGCGTCCAGCACCTCCAGCTCCGTGTTCACGCCCTCCTTGTATCCCTCATCCGCCAGGTCGAGAGCACGACTGGCGCGCTCACTGTTCAGGCTCTGGGACTCAACCAATTCCCGGGCGCTTTCCAGCTCAAGGAGTGCGTCTTTGACCTCCAACAGCGCCCGCTGTTCGGCGTCCCCGAGCAGTATCTGCATCTGCCTCAGCAAAGCCTTCTGCTGTATGATCCGCCCTTCGCGCGCCAGCCCGTCGAAGAGGTTCCACCTCAGGTTCAGCCCTGCCTGCCACTGGCGGCCCCAAACGGCACTGGAGCGTGGGTCGGGCCTGGCCCACATGTGCCAGTAGTATCCCTCCAGGCGCGGCAGGTACTTCGTGCGGGCTTCGTTGAGGGCTTCCTGCTGGAGGTCTGCGCTGATGGCGGCCTGATAGAGGTCGGGACGATTCTGGAAAGCGACCCTCACGGCTTCCCGGAAGCTCGGCGGCTCCTGCTCCTCGTAGTCCAGAGTTGTGGTCAGCTCCCCCCGGCTTTTCTGAGAAACCCCCATGCCCCTGAGCAATGAGGCGCGGGCGATGTCACGCCGCCTTTTCTGCTCGATGAGGTCTGCCTGAATGTTGGAGACGTCCACACGGGCCCGCAGCACGTCGTATTCGGTGGCAACCCCCTGGAGTTGTTTCAACCCGACTGCTTCGAAGTGAGCGCGGGCGGATTGCAGCGCATCTTCCTGCACGGCCACCAGTTCCTCGGCCAGAACCGCGTCACAGTAGCCCCTGGCCACGCTCTCCACCACGTTCTCCACAGCGCCCCGAACGGTTTCGTCGCTGAGATAGGAAGAAAGGCGGGCGGCCCGCTGCGCAATCGAGATGGCCCCACCCTTGAAGATCGGCTGAGTGAGGGTGACGCGGAAGGAGTAGTTGTCCAGATCGCCCACGCCAATCCCCACTCCGCCCATGCTCGGGAGCTGGTCGAGCCGCACGTAGCCGGCGCTCAGGTCCGCGCTCGGCAGCACCTCCGAATATGCCTCCACCACACGCCCGCGCGCCGTCTCTTTTCCCTGGAGGGCGGCTTGAAGCTGCGGGCTGTACAGGAGGGCAAGGCGCAGGGCTTCTTCCAGGTCGAGCTCGCCCTCTATGCGCGGGCGCTCGTCTGTCGGGCTCGGCTCATCCCAGCGGCGAAACGATTCCAGCCGGCGGCGCCGCAGCGAGGAGTAGTAATCAGACCTCGTGGGAGCGCAGCCGGCTGCCAGAATCAACACGCTCAGCACCAGGAACGTCGCGTAGCCGCCGCCTTTTGCCATCATGATTGGGGGTCCTGTCTCGCCAGAATGCCGCCGAACAGCAGCCGCTCTATCCTCTCAGGTGTGGCCTCCGCCAGTTTCTCGCCGCCGGTGTGGATGCTATGGGCGATAGTGCTGTTCGTTATGCCCTCCAGCGCCAGCGTCAGAAGCAGGGGATTCATCTGCACGAAGACCTTTTGACGGATGCCCTCCCTGAAAACGTCACTGACCATCCGCATGTAATCGGCGTAGACCTTCCTAGCCTCCTCCGACAGGGCGAAAGGCGCCTCGCGGTCCTCTCCAGAGGTCGCCGAGGTGAATATGCGAAAGAACTGCTGGTTTTCCTCGAAGAACTTCAGTTTCGCTGCCACAACGGCGCGTATCTGCTCGCGGGGATCGGTCAACTGGCGGATGGTCTCGCGGACACTTTCGGTGTATTCCCGCGCGCGCATCTGCACCAGCTCGTAGTAGATCGCCTTTTTGCTCTCGAACATGGTGTAAATCGTGCCGACGGCGAATTCGGCCCGCTCGGCGATCTCCTGCACCGTGGCCCTGTAGAAGCCCTTCTGGGCGAACACCGCCTCCGCCGCCTCCAACACCTCCCGGCGATGGCGCTCTCTTTCCCTTTCCCTCCGCGAGCGTTCGGCCATGAAGAGACCTCCGAACTGGCTTTTGCGAGCGAACAATTAGAAATTGAATATATATTCAGAATACCAAATGATGGTTCATCCGTCAACCCCTTTTCTTGCAATGATGTCGCCCCCCCTCCGCTTCGGCTTTGTTTGTAGGGCCAAAAGGCATAGAATGTAGCCTGCCTTCTCCCAGGATACAGAGTACTCCAGCACGAGGTGGTGCAATGTCCCCTGCTGTTGTGCCTTCCGACTGGAATGAGGTCGTCTCACTTGTGCCCGCTGAGCGGCTGCTTTACAGCATCGGGCCGCTCCGCGTTCGGGGTCGCCCCGACTGGCAGTCAGCAGTCAGCGAGGCCCTGCGCCGTCCTTCCGGCAAACGCCTGCTTGAGGGACTGGCAGGGCCGGAGAACGGCGTCGTGATCCTGGCCGACGACCTGACCCGGCCCACGCCCCAGCAGGAGATCCTGCCACCCGTGCTCGATTTCCTGAACGCCGCCGGCACGCCGGATGAACGCATAACCGTCATCGTCGCCCTCGGCACCCATCGCTACATGACGCAAGCTGAACTGCGCGAACGGTTCGGCGAGGAGGTAGTTGCCCGCGTTCGGGTCGTCAATCACCTGTGGAAAGACCCCGTCACTTTCGTTGACCTGGGGGTCACGCCGCGCGGGACACCCATCGAGGTGAACCGCCTGGCCTACGAGGCGGACCTTCTAATGGCGGCAGGCAGCATCGTGCCGCACATATACGCCGGCTGGGGCGGCGGGGCCAAGATGGTTGTGCCCGGCATTTGCTCTGCACGGGCGATCGGGCCGGTGCATTCGCTGGCTGCTCGCAGGGGCGACTTCCTCAGCGTTTCCGGACGCACTGAGACTGTCTTCCGCCCGGAGGTCGAACGAGTTGCGGCGCAGGTTGGGCTCGACTTCATCCTGAACGTCGTGCTGGACGCCGACGGTGCGCCCGCGTGGGTGGGGGCCGGGGAGCCGGCGCAGACCCACAAGGCGGGCGTGGCAGCGGCAGAGAAGGTCTTCGTGCGCGACATATCGCGGCCGGCCGACATCGTGATTGCCGACGCCCGGCCGGCTTCGATCGAGTACTGGCAAGGAATCAAGGCGGCCGCTCACGCAACGCGCGGAGTCAAAGAGGGCGGAACGCTCGTGCTGGTCGGGGAGTTCCCCGAAGGGATCGAGACCACGCATCCCGAATTCGCCTCCTGCGCGCTGTGTTGCGAAGAAGAAATCGTGAGGCGCTGGGAAACTGGCGAA
>JAUWZH010000089.1 GCA_030615435.1 Candidatus Brocadiaceae bacterium
GCAGAGCATTCGCGCCCTCCAGATCATCGTGCTGGTGGCCGTGGGCGTCCTTGTGGTGCGATCGGGCCTGGGTTTTTTCTACTCCTATTACAGCCACCGGGTCGGGCAGGGAATCATTTTCACCCTGCGCAACGAGCTCTATGTGCACTTGCAGAGCCTTTCGGTGCGCTTCTTCGAGGACCAGCCGACCGGCGAGATCATGTCGCGAGTCGTGAGCGATTCCGAGCAGGTCGAGAGCCTGATAGTGCACATCATGGAGAGGTTGCTCGCCTCGGTTCTCACGCTCGTCTGCATCGCAGCCTATATGTTCGCCACCAACGCCAGGCTGGCAACCCTCGCCATCATCCCCATTCCGCTGATAATCGCTGAGATCGTTTATATCTCGCCCCGCTTTCGAAGGGTCTTCAAGGACGTGCGCCAGAGATTGGCGGACCTCAACACGTTCCTGCAGGAGCGAGTATCCGGCGTTCGGATCGTGAAGTCTTTCGGTACCGAGGAACCGGAGGCACGCAGGTTCAGGGACTCCACGCGCCGGTATTATGAAGCGTTCATGCGCGCGGTGCTGAGGTTTTCGGTTTTCGGCCCTTCGATGGGGGCCCTCAGCGGGCTGGGCATGGTTCTTGTCATGTACTGGGGAGGCCGGCTCGCCATCAGTGGGCAGCTGAGCCCCGGCACGGCAGTAGCCTTCATCGTGTACACGGGCATGTTCTACGCTCCAATCCAGGAGCTGGGGCGTCTGTTCGGCCACGCGCTGCCGCGCTCGCTCGCCGCGGCGGACCGAATCTTCGAGTTCCTCGATGAGGAGGAAAAACTCGGCGTCCCGCCCGACGCCATCGAGCCGGAACGCCTGGAGGGCCGGATCGAGTTCCAGAACACCTCCTTCGGGTACGACGAAGTGGACGTGCTGAAGGACATCAACCTGACGGTCGAACCCGGCGAGACGGTCGCACTGGTCGGCCCCAGCGGCGTCGGAAAGACCACCCTCGCCGACCTGGTCTCACGGTTCTACGACCCACAGAAAGGGCAGGTCCTGATTGACGGCGTGGACGCCCGGCGGTACGAGCCCACGGCGCTGCGCCGCCAGATCGGAGTCGTGCTTCAGGAGCCGTTCCTCTTCAACACGACCATCAAGGAGAACATCACCTACGGCATGCCTGAGGCGAGCGATGAGGCGATCCTTGCCGCAGCGCGGGCGTCAGGCTCGGAGGAGTTCATCGCGAAGCTGGAGGACGGCTACGAGACCGTCGTCGGCGAAAGGGGCGTCAAGCTCTCGGTCGGCCAGAAGCAGCGCATATCCATCGCGAGGGCACTCATTATGGATCCTGCGATCCTGGTGCTCGACGAGGCCACCTCCTCGGTTGACACGGCGGCCGAGCAGGTCATCCAGAGGGCGCTGGAACGCGCGGCTCGGGGCAGAACGACGATTCTAATCGCACATCGGCTCAGCACGACGAACATGGCCGACCGGATAATCGTGCTGAAAGACGGAGTCATCGTCGAGCAGGGCTCTCAGGCCGAACTCATGCAACACGATGGCCTGTTCGCGAAGCTCTGGCGGATGCAGATGCCCAACTCGTGGCCGCCTGACGTTCCGGAGGAGACACAGTGATCACGGCGGGGACGGCAAGGATTCACCGTGGGGCAGCAGCAGAGCCGCTGCAGATTCGCCACGCCGGCCCGTCGGCGATCTGGAGACCCTTGCGCTCGCCGCAAGGCACGCACAGATTCTCACCACCGCCTCCTGGGCTCATTTCTCGGTCAACACCAGGTCTTCGCCGTCGAACGGCGGCGAGTAGACCATCAGGGCCGCGAACTCAGTCTCGGTCTCATGCGGGATGATCTTGTAGGCGCGGAGACGGGGGATGAAAACAGCGGCAGGCGACTGGACAAAGTCGCGTTCTCCCTCCACCTGCACGATGGCGCTGCCCGCCACGCATAGCAGCGTCAGGTCGTGATGCCTGTGATAGCGTTCGTTCAGGACCGCATCCTTGCGCAGCTGCAAGAGGTGCACGCTCTGAGTCTCGGAGCGCTCACAAAGCCGAAACGACGAAGCTCTTCCCTCCTCGAGCTTGAGAGTCGGCGGGAGCTCAGAGAGCTGCAAGACGGTGTTTCTCGGCCGCCGCAGCTCCTGCATTTTCTCCCGAGCGCTCTGGCAGCCGGCCACCGAAAGAAGCGCTGCCACACCTGCCAACCCAACGAACCGCAGCAATAGTTCTCTCTGCCTCAATTGACTTGCTCCGAAGATCTGAAAGACGTCGCCGAAACCGCTCCTCCCGAGATCATGCCGAATATAATGCCAACGGGCCTTCTCTGCAACGTTACGACCATCCGACGCGGCCCGATCCTTCCCGCACGGGGACCACTTGCCGCAAGTCGCCCGGCAGGCGGCGGCTTCTCCGGCCGGGGCTGGTGTGGCTTGCAGTGGAAGCGACAGATGGGCTAAGATCGCCGCTCGGGCAGACTCTGACTTGCGCGTGCGGCATGAGATGAACATCACGATCGCCTGCAAATACTTTTCTCCTCGGGGGGGCGCGCAGACCTTCCTTCTGAACTTCGCCCGCCGCCTGGCCTCGGACGGCCACCGGGTCAAGGTGATCACGATGGAGGCGGAGGGGGAAATGGAAGGGGTGCAAACGGAGGTCATCCGCTTGCTTCCGGTCCCCAAGGCCTTCCGTGACGTGCTGTTCGCGCGCGCCACGCTCCGCGCGCTCAGGCGCGACGAGTGCGACGTAAGCCTGGGCGAACAAAGAACTTGGGGCGCAGACGTGGTGCGGCCCGGCGGAGGTGTCCACATCGAATACATCCCCCAGATAATCAAGAGCTACCCCTCGGCGCGGATGCGTGTTCTGAAGTCCCTGACCAAACGCCTGAGCCTCAAGGAGCGGCTGAACCTCTACATCGAGCGTCGGCTCTACCTGACTGCGGGCCTGCGAGGCGTCATCGCCAACTCCCCCCTCGTGCGCAGACACCTGCTCAAACACTACCCCGGGCTCGCCGGTCGAATCGCAGTCGTCTTCAACGGCACGGATTGTGAACGCTTCAGCCCCCGCCTCAAGCGGCATCGTGAGAGAATCCGCGCGGAACTCGGCATCCCAGACGATGCGCTGGTGAGCATCTTCGTGTCGTATGATCCGCGTCGTAAGGGGTTTCCGACCGTGCTCCGCGCCCTTTCCATACTGAAACGCAAGCCCTCCCGGCAGGCCGCGTACGCCATCGTAGTCGGCACGCGCAAGTCCTGGCCGGCACGGCTCGCCGCCCAACTCGGGGTCAAGGACCGGGTGCGGTTCGTAGGCGCTCAGGATCCGGACCGCTTTTACGGCGCTTCAGACGTCCTGCTGCTGCCGAGCTATTTCGACCCCTGCGCCAACGTGACGCTGGAGGGCCTGGCCTGCGGGCTGCCCGTTATCACCAGCGTGCACAACGGAGCCTATGAGATACTAACCCCCGGAGTGGACGGCCTTTACGTCAGTGATTCCTCGGACGCGGCGCAGGTGGCGAGCTTCATCGAATACTTCATGGACCCGCGAAAGTTGCAGGAGGCTTCGCGCGCCGCCAGAACCCTCGCCCTCCGGCACACCGTGCAGCGGCAGTATCGGGAAATCATGGACGTCCTGGTGCCCATAGCGGAACAGAAAGCCCGCGAGCGCCGGAGGGGCTCAGCCGGCGCCTCGTAGCTGCGTGCCGGCCCTGCTTCGCTCCCTGGGGGACCTACCGGCCTTCGGATTTGACGCATAGGATGACGCAAGTATCCTCTCGCGGAGACCTGCAAGAGCCAAACGGCCCTATAGGTAGCCCAGTCGTCTCAACTTTGCTTTGGTATTCTCGTCGTCCCGCTCGTCCGCGACGAATCTCTGCGGTTCTCCGCCGGGGCGGTCCAGCGGGTGACGCGAGCGCTCAACGGGATGCCCGGCCACGAAATCCTGCTCGAACAGCAGGCTCAGAACCTTTCCTTCCATCGCCTGCGGGACGGGAATCCCCATCGTGTAGAGAGCAGTGGGAGCTACGTCGAGGATGTCCGCATCAAAACGCACCCCCTTCTTGACATGAGGGCCGCACGCGATCAGAACCCCTTCCCGCCGATGCGTGCCTTTCAGGTAGTAGTTCGCGAAGAGCGGGCCTCCTAGGGAGGTTTCCGACATGACAGCACCGTGGCGCAGAATCACGTAGAGGTCCGGTGCCTCCGCCACGAAAGGCCCGTGATGGACTTCGTCACGGCGCGAGATGTAAGTGACCAACCGGCCGCCCGAGATGGGGTCTTTTAGCTCCAGCAGAGAGCGTTTCAGGTCTCGCACGACCCTCTCGTATTCCTTTCCCGGGCTCACGCGGCCGTGAGGGCTCTTGCCACGCACGTTGACACATATTCCGTTTGCTGAAAGAGACCTCACGCACGCCAACGTCCGAGGCCAGTCCACGAGCTGAGCCGATGGACCGGTTATCAGCCCGAAGCGGTTCTCCGCCCCGCGCAACCAGGCGAGGCGCCTTTCGACCAGCCTCTGCGCCAACGAAAGCAGCCCCAACCTGCCAAGCACAGACTGAGCGGCTGCCGTGAGGTTCCGGCGTGCGAGCGTTAGCCAGAGACGTGACATGTCGAGCGCCAGGAACCCCCTCCTGGCCAGGTAATTGTTCAGCGGGAAACATTTGTCTGCCGGACCGAACCCATGGTCCGAAACCACGTAGAAGGTAGTTTCTTCCCCGAAGAAACCCATCAGGTATCCGATGGTGTGGTCAAGCGAGCGAAAGTACTCGGCCACAAGCGACCGCAGCGCCCTGTCCTTGCCGCTGTCCTCCCTCTCGCAATAGGGCCAGAATCTATGCTGGAGAAAGTCAAGCTCGCTGAAGACCCCCATGAAAAAGTCCGGCGTGTACCTCTGTAGCAGGTATGTCAATGCCTCTTCGTGGCACCTGTGGCTGTGGATGATGTTGCGCACAAATCCGCGTGCGGAATGCTCCTGTGTCCAGGGCTCCAGTGGGCACAGGTCCCGCTTTGCCAGGTCCCAGTAGAGAACCGGGGGGTGCGTCATCGCGTTTCCGTGCCGCAGCGTGGGCCAGCCCGTTACCATGAAGCCGTTCACGGCGCAGGCCGGGAACGTAATCGGGACCTTGTAGACGCCGACCGTGCGTCCCTGCTCGCCGGCGAGGTCCCAAAAGCGCACCACGGGGATATCGCCGGACTGTACGATGCGGGAGGTTATCCCGTCCGCGTTCCACTTCACGAAATCGAATACCCCGTGCAGGCCCGGATTCACCCCCGTGGTCATGGAAGTCCAGGCGGGCCCCGTAAAGGGGGGAATGGTGGAAATCAAGTCGGCCCGGCTTCCTCGGGCAATCAACGCGCCCAGGTGAGGCATGTGGCCCGATGCCACCCACGCGTCCAACACCCGGAAAGTCGCCCCATCCAGTCCGATGATGCACACTTTCCTGTTTGTCCGTCGCATGGCTGCCACACCATTCTCATGGAAAAGAATCGTCTGCGTCGGCCGGCTGATCACCTTACCACAATGCTGACGATGCGGTTGGGCACGACGAGGGTCTTGACGATCTGCCTGCCCTCGGTGTGGCGCTGTACCCCCTCGAGGGCAAGGGCCTGCCGCCTCACCGCGACCTCGTCGGCATCGCGTTCCACCACCAGCCGGCCCCTCAGCTTGCCGTTGACCTGCACGGGCAGCTCGACCTGCTCGGCCCTCGCCACCTCCTCTTCCCACTCAGGCCAGCTCTGCTTCAACATCCCCGGCGGGTTGCCCAGGCGCGTCCAGAGCTCCTCGCAGATGTGCGGCACGAAGGGCGAGAGCAGCAGCACGACCGTCTCCAGGCCGAAGCGGAACACGCCAAAGCTCTGCCGCTCTCCCTCCGTCTCGCTGCCTGCGCAGCTTTCCGGCAGCACCATGCCCGCCAGCTCGTTGAACAGCTCCATCACCGCTGCGATTGCGGTATTGAAGTGCCAGCGCTCCTCGATGTCCTGGGTGACTTTCCTGATGGTGGCGTGCGTGAGGCGGAAGATGCGCCGGTCCCGTCCTTCGAGGTCTTCCGGCCGGATCGGGCGGCGTTGAACTCTCACGTAGTCCTCCTGGTGGGCCAGGACTTTGTCCCAGAGGCGGTTCAGGAACCGGTGGTAGCCCACGATGCCCCCCTCCTGCCACTCGGCGTCCTTCTCCGGGGGCCCGATCGCCAGGGTGTACATGCGCAGCGTGTCGGCCCCGTACTGTTCGATCACCTCGTCGAAGGAGACGACGTTGCCCTTCGATTTGCTCATCTTCTCCAGACGGGGGGCGAACTCGATCCGCTTCTCCAGGCGCCCCTTCAGGCCAGCGCCCACGTCGCACCTGCATGGCTCCCTCACGGTAGGGTCGTCGGTGACGATGTGGTGGCAGCGGTCGCAGATGTAGCTGTTCTTGCAGATCATCCCCTGGGTGAACAGCGCCCCGAACGGCTCGGAGAACCCCACGTGCCCGCCCTCGTGCAGCACCTTGACGACGAAGCGGGAGTAGAGCAGGTGCAGCACCGCGTGCTCCACCCCGCCGATGTACTGGTCCACCGGAAGCCAGTAGTCCACCAGTTTACGGTCGAACGGCACGTCGTCGCGTCGGGGGCTGGCGTAGCGCAGGAAATACCAGCAGGAGCACAGCCACTGCGCTATGGTATCCGTCTCGCGCTCGGCCTGTGTGCCGCACCGGGGGCAGGTGGTGTTGACGAACTCCTTCACCGCTGCCAGCGGGCTCTCGCCCCGGGGGGTGAAGTCCACATCCTCCGGCAGGCGGACGGGGAGCTGGTTCTCCGGCACCGGGACGGTGCCGCAGTCGGGGCAATGAACGATGGGTATCGGCGCGCCCCAGTAGCGCTGGCGGCTGATGAGCCAGTCGCGCAGGCGGTAGCTCACCTCCCCCCGGCCCACGCCGTGCTCTTCGAGGTGGCGCGTGACCTTGCGGATGCCCTCGGCGCTGGGGATGCCGTCGAAGGGACCGCTCTCGACCATGATCCCCTCGCTCTCGAAGGCTTCCGTCATGCTCTCGGGGGAGAGCTGCTCCTCGGGCTGAATCACGACCTTGATGGGAAGGTCGTAAGCCTTTGCGAACTCGAAGTCGCGCTGGTCGTGCGCGGGCACCGCCATCACGGCGCCCGTGCCGTACTGCATCACCACGTAGTTCGCCACCCAGAGGGGTACCTTCTCACCGTTCACCGGGTTGATGACGTGGCGGCCGGTGAAGATGCCCTCCTTCTGCGCCGCCTCGCCGGAGCGCTCGGCGAAGCTCTGTCGTTTGGCCCGCGCGACGAAACCCAGCACCTCCTGCTCCTGCTCGGTGCCGGCCACGAGGTCTGCTACGCCCGGGTACTCAGGCGCCAGACACATGTAGGTCACGCCCCAGAGCGTGTCCGGGCGGGTGGTGAAGCACGGGATCACCTCGTCGCTGCCGTCGAGGGGGAAGTTGATCAGCACGCCCTCGCTGCGGCCGATCCACTGCTCCTGCATCCGCCTGACGCGCTCCGGCCACCGCTCCAGCAGCTTCAGGTCCTCCAGGAGGGGCTCGGCGTAATCGGTGATCTTGAAGAACCACTGCGGCAGCTCTTTCTGTTCAACCTGCGCATCGCAGCGCTCACAGCGGCCATTGATGACCTCTTCGTTGGCGAGGCCGGTCTGGCAGTCGGGGCACCAGTTCACCGGCGCATCTCTTCTGTAGGCGAGGCCGGCCTCGTAGAGCTTGAGGAACACCCACTGGGTCCACTTGTAGTAAGAGGGCTCGCTGGTGTTGATCTCGCGCTCCCAGTCGTATTCCACCCCCAGGGACTCTATCTGGCGTTTCATGGTCTCGATGCTGCGGCGGACGGACTCGCGCGGATGGATGCCGCTCCTGATGGCTGCGTTCTCCGAGGGCAGGCCGAAGGCGTCCCAGCCCATCGGCGCCAGCACGTTGTAGCCGCGCATCATCTTGTAACGCGCCACCACGTCGCCGATGATGTAGTTGCGCCCATGCCCCACGTGGAGCGTGCCGGAGGGGTAAGGGAACATCACGAGACAGTAGAACTTCGGCCGATCAGCCCCATCTATGGCGCGAAACTGCTGGGTGCTCCGCCAGTAGTGCTGCCAGCGGCGTTCGATCTCTTTCGGCTCGTACGTCTGAGGCATGTTCTGATCGTTCTCCCAACCTCAGGAATGCGAATCCTTTCCGCAGGGCAGGGCAACGATTATATCGGCTGGGGCTTGCCGTTCAAACGAAACGATAGGCGCCGTGGGGCACGGGGGAGGGCTCCGTGTGTGCGGCCGGGCGGAAGCCGTGGTATACTTTTGGGTTGGGCGCGGAGTCGGCAGAAACCTCAACCAGCTCGAGAGGTCTCCCCGTGGGCGAAGCGGAACCAACGGTCGCCTTTGACGTGGGCAACACCTCAACCAAAGGCGCCGTTCTCGGGGCCGGGGGGGTCGCGCTGCTGTTGCATCTTCCCACCGCACCGGTCGAGACACTCGCCGGCCGGCTCGCCCGGGCAATGGCGGAGTCGGGGCACGCGCTGGCGACTCGCGCAGAGTGCGTGGTCTCCTCGGTCTGCCCCGAGGCGAACGACTCACTGCGGCGCTTCTGGGAGCACCGGGGGCAAGGGGGACTGGTGTGCTTTTTCGGCTCCGACCTTCCCGTGCCCATTCCGACGCTCGTGCGAGAGCCCTCGAGGGTGGGCACCGACCGCCTGCTGTGTGCGCTCGGGGCGCGGGAGATCATCGGCGCGCCGTGCGTCGTGGTAGGGGTCGGCACGGCGATCACGGTGGACCTGGTTGACGCGCAGGGGCGCTTTGCCGGCGGAGCCATTGCGCCGGGGCTGTCCCTGGCGGCCCGCGCCCTCCACGAGGGGACAGCGGCCCTGCCCACGGTCGAGCCGACGGTGCCTCGGCGGGCGGCGGGCCGCGATACCGGCGAGGCGATGCAGAGCGGCATATACCACTTCTGCCGCGCGGGCGCAGGAGAACTGATCGGCCTGCTCAAGGAGGAAGCCGGCGGCTCCGTCGCGGTGGTGGTGACGGGGGGCGATGCGCCGCTGCTGCTGCCATTTCCCGGCGTGGCCGACGTGCGACACGTCCCGGACCTGATTTTCGACGGCATGGCGGCGGCCCTGAGGAGCCGCTGAAGGATCAGCGCAGCCCGCCGTCAGGCAGGCACGCCGGCCCTTTGGCCCCAGGGATGGGTGCACTCTCTTGGGCGGACGTGGAGACCGTGTCCTGGCAAGGAGAGCCCTTCTGCTTGACGAGAAGACCGCGAGACCGTAGGCTGATGGACGCTCGCCACTCCATAAGGCGCCTTCCCGACGGTTTGTCCCGGACCATGACCAACTACGCCGCAGACGAAATGGGGTACTACGGGGAGTTCGGCGGCCGCTTCGTGCCCGAGACCTTGATCCCTGCCCTCCAGCAGCTTGAGGAAGCCTTCCAGGAGGCCCAGGGGGACCCTGAATTCAGGCGCGAGCTGGACTACTACCTGCGCGAATACGCCGGCCGGCCCACTCCGCTGTATCTTGCCGAGCGGCTGGGCCGGCGCATCGGCGGGCCGAAGATCTACCTGAAACGCGAGGACCTCAACCACACCGGCGCTCACAAGATAAACAATACCCTCGGGCAGGTCTTGCTGGCGGTGCGCATGGGAAAGAAGCGCATCATCGCCGAGACGGGAGCCGGCCAGCACGGCGTGGCCACGGCGACGGCCGCCGCGATGTTCGGCTTGCAGTGCGACGTCTACATGGGCGAG
>JAUWZH010000306.1 GCA_030615435.1 Candidatus Brocadiaceae bacterium
CCCTGATTCAGAACACGGACTTTCGTCGGTTCCTCTCCCGCACGCACAGTCCCACCGAGGTGGTTGACCTCGTGGTGGAGATGGACACCTGAACGGCGGCGGCCTGCCCCAGGGTGCAGGCCGAAACGTCGAAAGTGGCTCGGGTGGTGCGGAGCTTTGCGGTGTGCGGACGGGCTTCGGTGTCGCAGAGGGGTGGCGGCGTGCGGCGCGGTGCTACGGCGCGGGGGTGAGCCGCATGAGGGTAACACGCATGCGTCCTCCAACAGAATACAGCAAGACGCTGCTCATCCGGAACCCGCTGGGATTTCACGTGAGACCGGTCCAGAGGTTCGCGGAGCTGGCCGCGCTGTTCCGTTCTGAGATAGAGGTGGAGATAGACGGCCGCAAGGCCTCTGGCAAGAGCATGATGGCTCTGGTGGGCCTCGGCGGGCAGCATGGTTCGCTCATGAAGATCACCACCACGGGAGAGGATGCGCGTCAGGCGCTGGACGTGCTCGGCTACCTGGTGGAAGAGAATTTCTTCGTGGAGGACGATCTGGATACGCGACAATACCCGCGTCGGCACATAGAGCGTCTGGTCAAGCTTGCTTCCTGTTTCCGGAGCAAGGTGTGGGTCGGCCTGAACGACCGGAAGGCCAATGCGAGGGACCCTTGCGGGCTCGTCGAGCTCGGCCTCAAGCCCACCTCTGAGGTGAGCCTGCACGTCAGCGGCGAGGATTCCAACCAGGCCCGGAAGGTCTTGAACACGCTGGTGCGATACCGCTTCTACGTGGAAGAAGAGATGGGCACGCAGTCGCAGCAGAAGGCGGACTGAGACATGGACTTACGTCAGGGCCTACCAGTATCCCCAGGCATAGCAATCGGCCAGGTTTTCCTGCTCGAGGCAGAGGGAGTGCGCATCCCTGAGCACTTCATCACGCCGGAGGAGGCCGAGCGCGAGGTCCAGCGCCTCGAGAAGGCCCTCCAGGAGGCTGCGCAGGAACTGAAGGAACTCGCCGTTGAGGTCGAGTCGAAGGCGGGTCCCAAGATCGCCGAGATATTCGTCGCCCATGCCGGCATGCTCGGAGATGAGTCCTTCCGCCAGGAGTTCACCGACAGGATATCGCAGAAACATTACACCGCCGAGTTTGCGGTTGCACGCTCCCTGCGGCACTGGCGCAAGTTGTTCCAGGGCGATGCATTTCTTGCCCCGCGCGTTGCGGACCTGGACGACCTGGAACGGCGACTGCTGCGCCGCCTGCTGGGCCAGAAGCGGGAGGAACTATCCTCCCTTCAGCAGGAAGTGATCGTCGTGGCGCACGATCTCAGCCCCAGTCAGATTGCCACCGTTGACACCGAACGGGTGAAGGCGTTTGCCACCGATGGGGGAGGGCCGACCAGCCACACCGCCATCATCGCCTCTGCCATGGGCCTGCCCGCCGTGGTGGGGCTGGGCACGATTACCAATGAGGCCAGCGGCGGGGACATGATGATCGTTGACGGCAGCCACGGTCTGGTCATCATTGAGCCGGACGAGGATACGCTGGAGCGCTATCGGGCGCGCCGCAGCAAGGGGGCGGAGTCGGGAAAGGTGCTGCTGCGCGAGTTCAAGGACCTTCCCGCCGAGACGCCCGACGGTCGGCATCTGGAGTTGCTGGCCAACATAGAGTCCCCGAAGGACATCCCGCGCGCACTCGAACACGGCGCTGAGGGGATAGGACTGTACCGCACCGAGTTCCTGTTCCTGACCCGCGAGAGCCCCCCAACCGAACACGAGCACTTCGAGGCATATATGGAGGCGGTGCGCAAGCTCGGCGATCGCCCCATCATCATCCGCACCCTCGACCTCGGCGCCGACAAGTTCAGCCCGGATACGCGCGTGGTTCGCGAACGGAACCCCTTCCTGGGGCTGCGCTCACTGCGCTACTGCTTCAGCCACCCGGAGCTGCTCAAAGCCCAATTGCGGGCTATTCTGAGGGCAAGCGCCTACGGAAACGTCAAGGTCATGTTCCCCCTGATCTCCAGCGTTGACGAGCTGCAGAGGGCCAAGAGGATGCTCGAGGAGATATGCGCCGAGTTCGACCGGAAGGGTGAGGAGTACGACCGCGACATGGAGGTCGGGGCCATGATCGAGGTGCCCAGCGCAGCGGTCTGTGCCGACAGCCTGGCGCGGCAATGCGACTTCTTCAGCATCGGCACCAACGATTTGATTCAGTATAGCCTGGCCGTAGATCGCGCCAACGAACACGTCGCACACCTATATCGGCCCGAACATCCGGCCGTGCTGCGACTGATCAAGATGACGGTGGAGGCCGCCAACAAGGCGGGTATCCCGGTGGGCCTGTGCGGCGAAATGGCCAGCGTGGTCGCCTATAGCGCCCTGCTGTTGGGGCTCGGGGTGGACAGCCTCAGCGTGGCGCCTCCTCAGGTCCTGCCGGAGATCAAGAAGATAGTGCGCTCCGTGAGCTTCGCCGACGCCAAGCGGCTCGCTGATGAAGTGCTCCATGCCGACGACCCCGCCACGAGCCTCAAGCGCCTGGAAGAGATGAACGAGCGGCTGCTGCCCGAACCGATCGCCTGATCCCCCGAGTGTGCCGCCACCTACTGTGAAAACCTTACGTACCGGCACGACGGGGCGAGCTGAAAGAAACACCCTCAAGCACGGCGCAGAACCGAAGATCCCAAGCATCGGGAGGCTTCGAAGGCTTGCTTCATCCGAGAGAAGGGCGGCCTTGTGGCCACCGAGCGAAGGATTGCGCGGGAATCTGACGTTGCCGGTTGTGGCCGGGCCCCCCCCGTAATGCTGTTACAGACCATTTTCCACAAAAAAGGACGCAATAATCTGCGCATGCGTCAAGTTGCTGCGGCCCCGCGTGCGAAGTAGCACAGCGGGTCCTTGCAACCGGTCGGGCGAAGCCCGCCCTTTTGTCGCCTGCTTGCTTCTCGCGCAGTAGGCTGCGCGCGGACTGTAGTGCTGGAGGCTTCTTTTAGACGGGGGGTTTTCCCGGCCAAAACCGGCGTTCTGCGCCGCGCTTGCCTGTTGCCCTGAACTTCATCCTGCAATCAAGGAGGGGAGCATGCCGATAGTGCCTTTCTGTGAGCTTATGGCCGAGGCGGAGCGGGGCCGGTAC
>JAUWZH010000339.1 GCA_030615435.1 Candidatus Brocadiaceae bacterium
CGGCGTTCTCCAGCGCTACCAGGAAGTTGCACGCCACCACCGCCGCCGCGTGATACAGCGCCTTGCCGTCGGTGGTTCTGTTCATCACGCGGGCGCCGAGCGCTTCGGCAGCCCGGTGAAGCACCTCGACGGCCTCAGGGTCCCCCTCGATGCAGCAGAATGAGCCGGGGAGGAGCTCAAGGGCCTGTTCGGCGCTGGCGAAGCTCTGAAGCGGGTGCATGCTTCCGAGCCTGGCCCCGCAGGCACGCGCGGAATCGAGGATGGTCGAAGGAAGCGCACCGCTGCAGTGGGCCACCACGGCGCCCTCGGCGAAGGCCTCCGCCCGGGCGAGTGCCCGGCACACGGGCGCTATGGCGTCATCGGGCGTCGTGATGAACACAAGCGCGGCCTGC
This sequence comes from Candidatus Brocadiaceae bacterium, assembly GCA_030615435.1. Taxonomy (GTDB): domain Bacteria; phylum Planctomycetota; class Brocadiia; order SM23-32; family SM23-32; genus JAUWZH01. The sequence continues at coordinate 393 of JAUWZH010000339.1, forward strand.
CGGGTCAGCTCCTGCGCGTCCGCGGTGGCCCGTCCGGCCCCGGCGAACGTGCAGGCCCGGCGCGCGGACTCGATGGAGCGGCCGGCGGCGCCGAGGAACTCATAGCCGGCCCCGCTCAGAAGCCTCGCCAGCGCCGTGCCGACCTTTCCCGGGCCTACGATTGCGAATCGGATGTCCATGAGGTTCCCGAGCGGCGGCACCACGCGGCGCTGAGGCCCCGCTCTGTGCCCCTACTGGAGGTTCGTGTGACGCTGGCTCAGGCGCTTTTCGGGGATGCCCTCGCGGGCCAGCAAGGAATGAACCATGGCGTCGAAGTACAGAAACAGCGCCTCTTCGAACAGCGTGTTGTTGTGGGGGCCAAGGACGTACCTGTAGCGCTTCTTCACGTCCTTGCCGGTAACGGGCACGAGGATCGTGTGGTGGGCCAACTCCGTCAGTGGCGAACGGGGGCGGGCGCTCACGGCGACCACTGTGGCGCCGGACTCGCCCGAGATGCGCGCGAACTCGACGGTGGTCACGGTCGTGCCGGAACACGAGACGGCGATCATCAGGTCGCCCCGCCCGATTCGCGGACAGGTAGCTTCCCCCGGAACGTGCACCTCGAAGCCCATCTGCATCAGGCGCATGGCAAAGCTGGCGGCGACGTAGCCGGAGCGGCCCTTCCCCGTCAGAAATACGCGCCTGGCCTCCAGTATCATCTCGATGAGCTCTTGCGCGGCAGCCTCGTCCATCTCCTCCAGCAGCATCCTGACGCCGTCGAGCCGCGCACGGACTATCTGGAACAACTCAGCCCTTGTCCTTTTCGCCATCGTCCGTTTTCCTGTGCTGCTCCCAGCGCATCAGTTCCGAGACCTCGGCGAAGGTGCGGCCCTGCTCGATCTCGCTCATTTCCCGATCTTCACTCTCCAGGACTGTCTGGGCGCGGTTCGCCACTTCAACCACTTTTTCCTGCGGTATGACCACCACCCCGTCGTCGTCGCCCACCACCCAGTCGCCGGTGCGGATGTACTGCCCGCCGATCTCCAGCGGCACTCCTATGGCGCCCTGCCCCTTCGGCTCGCCGGCCACGGGGGTGATGAGGCGCGCGAAGGCAGGGAAGTTCATCTGGCGGATGTTCATCGTGTCGCGGATGGCCCCGTCTATCACCACGCCTGCGAGCTTGCGTTTCAGACAGGTCAGAGTCGCCATCTCACCCCAGACCGCCGGCCCGCGGCCCCCCGCGTCTATGACCAGAACCTGCCCTTCTTCGGCCTGGTCTATGGCCTCGACGGGCTTTGCCCAGTCGCCGGGATAGGTCCAGACGGTGAGTGCCCGCCCGGCCATCTTCGCCCCCTGCACAACGGCACGTATGCCCTCCACCGCCCCCCTGTTGTGGAGGGCCATTGTGACGTCGGCGGCCGAGGTCCTCGCCAGCACTTGCGCGATGTTCGCCTCCTGCTCGCGCTTGTAGAGGTCGGTTGCCACGGGCGCGCCGGTGCGCATTGCCCTCTTGATCGCCTCGGTGGCGGCGGCCGCGTCCGGAGCCTTGCTGATGGCCCCGCCGACGATCACCACACTCGCCCCGGCTCTGACGGCCTCGGGGGCCGTCTCGGAGTTCATCCCCCCCGCCACCGCCACAGGGATGCCCACCTCTGAGGCGACGGCCTTCAGCTCCTCGAACGGCAGTTCGCCGCGCATCTGCATGTCTATCGCGGTGTGAACGCACACCGAAGCCGCGCCCATGGCCTCCACCTGCCTGGCGCGCGCGGCGATGAGTTCCACACCGTCGAGGCCGAGCAGGTCAACGCAGACGCGGGCGTCGTAGCGGCGCGCCGCCTCGATGCACTCCGCAACGGTAGAATCGGCGGCCACACCGAGCACGTGCACCACGTCTGCGCCGGCCTTGGCTGCGGATTCGGTCTCCAAGCGCCCTGCGTCCACGATCTTCATGTCGGCCACGATGGTGGCAGAGGGGAACTCGCGGCGCAGCGCCCGCACCGCCTCCAGCCCCTCGCTCTTGATGAGGGGAGTGCCGGCCTCAAGCCAGTCCGCGCCGCCCCGCATCCCTTCCCGCGCGACCCTGAGCGCCTGGGCGAGGTTCACCAGATCGAGCGCC
>JAUWZH010000033.1 GCA_030615435.1 Candidatus Brocadiaceae bacterium
TCCGCCCACCGGGAGGCCGCCCATGCTGCGAGCCTTGGCCTGGAACTGCTCGTTACCGACCATCACAAGCCCGCAGGCAAGCCCCCGCCGGCCCCCTACGTCCTGAATCCCCACCTGCCGGACTGCGACTTCGGCTGCAAGGATCTGGCCGGGGTGGGCGTGGCGTTCAAGCTGGCCTGGGCGCTGGGACAGCAGCTTGGAGGAGGCGGGAACGTGCCGGAGCACTACCGGCACCTCCTCATGGAGGCCCTGCCGCTGGTGGCCATCGGAACCATCGCGGACATGGTGCCGCTGACGGGCGAGAACCGGGTGCTGGCCCACTACGGCCTGAGGGTGCTGCCGGAGAGCAGCAACCCGGGCATCCAGGCGCTGCTGGAAACGGCCCGGATCGCGGGGAAGCCCTCATTGAGCACTTACCACGTGGCCTTCCAGCTTGCCCCGCGGCTGAACGCGGCGGGCCGGATGGCCCACGCCCGGTCGGCGGCGGACATGCTCACCACAGATGATGCCCGCCACGCTGCCGACCTGGCGAAGCACCTGGAACAGCAGAACCGCCGCCGTCAGCGCCTTCAGCTCGCCATCACCAAGGAGGCCCGAGAGCGGGTGGAGTGCGGCGCGGAGCTGGATCGTTTCGGGTGCATCGTGCTCTCAAGCCCCGACTGGCATCCGGGCGTGGCCGGCCTGGTCGCCTCCCGGCTGGCCGAGAGTTTCTGGCGGCCGACCTTCATCCTCTGCGAGGAGTCGGGGGTTGCCCGTGGAAGCGCGCGCAGCATCCCCGGCTTCGACCTGTTCGACGCGATCAGGCGCTGCGAGGACCTGGTGGAGCGCTTCGGCGGCCACGAGGGTGCGGCCGGCCTCAGCGTGTCCCTGGAGAACCTCGACGCCTTCAAGCGGCGTTTGAACGAGATCAGCGCAGAAGTGCTCGGCCCGGAGCCCCCCACGCCACAGCTCCGCCTTGAAGGCGAGGTGCGGCTGAGCGACATCTCAGAGACCGTGGTTGAGGAGCTGCGGCGGCTGGCCCCCTTCGGCATCGGCAACCCCGATCCCCTCTTCGCGGCCCGGCAGGTGCGCCTGGCGGGCAACCCACAGCTCGTCGGCAGCCAGCGCAAGCACCTGTCTTTCCTGGCCAGGCAGGGGCAAGTGACGCTGCGCGTGATCGCGTTCCAGAAGGCCGGCTGGATGGGGGAACTCCGCGCGCGCCGCAACGAGCCTTTCGCCCTTGCCTTCGAACCCACCATCAACACCTTCAACGGCTATCCGAGCGTCGAGCTGCGAGCCGAAGACATCCAGTGGGAGCCGGAGGCATAGACGGCGTTGATTGAAACAGGGAGCAAACGGCCCGCTAGGGCTGGAGCACTCAACGCCGAATGCGTGAGACGTTGGGACACGTGCGGCAAGGCGCCCCAATGCTCGCAACACATGAAGTTGAGGCCGAGACACATTGCTGCGCCACGGCGAGCATGCGAGCGCCCGAGACCATCCGTAATCAGCTCTGTGCCAGAAAGCTCTCAATGGGCCAAGCCATGTCCTTCCGCAGATCCATCCGCCGGCCCGTCCTCTTGCGGGCACGGAACGCATCACGTTGTTCAGGCCGGTGCTTCCGTCAGGAACTGTTACTATGCTGGCACCAAGCGCGGAATGAGTCCTTCTCTCTCGCCGACGCCCTGTTGATCGCCTCCAGCGGCAACGCAACCTCAATCAGTTTCTTGCGGTACTCCATCCTTACTCCTTCTGCTCCATTGCCTGCTTCATCGTGTCCAGAAGGGGTTCCACGACCTTCGCCCGTACGTCTTCGCTGTCGTTGACATCGACCAGCGGAATGGCCAGCGCGCGCACGCGAACTTCGGTGCTGAGGTCGGTCTCCAGCGCGTATTCCCAGAACCAGACGGCCAGGGTGCGGTCGAGGGCCTTCTGCGCCGTAAAGGCCTGGTTGTGGTGGCTGGACACCAATTCGACCTTTCATCGTGGGCGTGCCGATCTTGCGAGCGCGTATCAAGCGGTGAGTCGTGGTCGCCTAATGCGTTCAGATCAAACGCGCTAAAGGCCTTCCGTGCCCAACGTCTGAAATCAGAAGACGCCCCGGCTTTAAATCCTTTGCCTTCCCTTGCTTTAGCCTCGCAGAATGAATAAAATCGATCACACTTCGCAAAGGCTGACGTATTCGCCGCCATACTATGGGGCGAGGAGGAGTGATCCGTGAAACGTTACGGAGTTTCTCTTACCGTAGTCTTGTTCTTCGGCACGGTCTGCTACGGCGTTGGATGCTATTGCGCAAGGCCCACCCGGCCGACGAAAGATATATCTCAGAAACCGACCGCGAAAAGCCTAAATCAATGGCACTGGCACACAACCCCCGACAAGTGGAAAGAACCCCGCGTATTCCATACTCCATTCGGGAAACGCTACGATGCTAAAATTTTGATATGGCGCAAGCCCCTTAATGAAGCTTTCAAATGCAAAGTATACTCGCCGAATAAAGCTTATTGGTACGGAGGAAATGTTGAGGACACCGACGAACCTACCTTCTTCCTTAATGCGTCGGACAATCCAGTGTACGTGTTCAACGAACGGAACTATGTCATTCAGATTCTCTTCGATGATGCTCAGGCATGGGCGAACGTCTTTTGGATCAACGAAAAGCTTCTCTCCATTCGTGCCCGCTGGGGGCACGTGCTGGGAACCGACCTGATCTTTGACGTGGAGCAAGAGAAGTTTGTATACAGAGAGATGTGGCACGGGGGTACCATTGCTTTTCAGCAATGGCAACAAGCGAAGCAAGCGGACCAACCTCAAGATTAATGCGGTCTCCCCTTTGAGTCCCCACAGAGGGCCAGCCGGGGGTTCGGCCCGTGACGGAAGTTCCCTTACTGGCAGCGATCTATGGCGACGGATTTGGAAGTTTGCCAGCCTGACGGATTCGCCGGCGAGGATTTTGAACAGGTGAACCTTTGAGCAGGGGACCGCAGGCGAGCGGTTTTGCCGTCCTCTACTGCTCTACTTTCTTGTGCTCGCCTGCTCTGTTTTTCGCCGCCGGCTGGCGGCGAAAAACTGGCACCCCCAACTGGCCGAACTTTGAACGCTACGTCCAAGCCTATGTGAACGCCTTTGCCCGTGAGCAGTCCTATCTCCTTGAATTGTAACCACTTATGCGAAGGTGCGCGTAGCTACGGAGACTCGGGGAGGCTGTAGTAAGCATCCCGGCCCGGGAGGAACGTGTTCGATCCGATGGCGGGGCGCGGCTCGATGCTCATCACGGCAGAGCAGATGGGCCGACGCTGCGTTTCGACCGTTCAAACGCAAAAGATAATGGCACCCCCTACAGGATTCAAACCTGCGACCTCTGGCTCCGGAGGCCAGCGCTCTATTCGCTGAGCTAAGGGGGCGCCGATACCTTTGGTATCCTACGGCAACTTCCCCGACACTGTCAACGCGCCGAGGACGCTCGGCACGGGAGTGCCGCTGCGGCTTCCCGGCATCACAATGGGACCATGCAGTGGCAGGCTACCGGGCGCCGACCTCAACCGCTTCAGCCTGCTCCGTCCTCTGCTGCTGGATGAGCATGCCGATGAGGACGTCGAGGGCTCGTTCGAGCTGAACGTCGCGGAAGGGCTCTTCGCTTTCCTCCTCGCCGTCCTGTTCGGAAGGGCCCTGCGGCTCGGGCGGTTTCTCTCCCTCCTCGAGCTCCTCCTCAGGCGGCGGAGGTGGGTATTCTGCGACATCGGCGATTTTCCGCGCGAGCTGCCGGGTCTGCTGATCGGTGAGCTCGATGCTGACGTCGGGCTCCACGCCGGTTTCGTGAATGCACAGGCCGCTCGGCATGTAATACTTCGCCGTGGTGAGCTTGATGGCGCTGCGCTCGCCCTTCAGGGGGATGATGCTCTGGACGCTGCCTTTCCCGTAGGTCGTCTCGCCGATCACAAGGCCGCGGTGGTTGTCCTTTATGGCTCCTGCAACGATTTCGGACGCGCTGGCGCTGTGCCGGTTCACAAGCACGATGAGGGGCGCCCCGCCGAGGATGTCATCGCGCCGGGCCTTGAAGATATGCTCGGGGCTCGCCCGCCCGCGGGTGCTCACCACGAGGCCACGAGTAAGGAACAGGTCAGAGACGCCAACGGCACTGCTCAGCAGTCCGCCGGGGTTGAACCTCAGGTCCATTATCAGGGCTTTCAGGCCCTGGTCCTTGAGCTCCTCGATCGCCATCTTCAGGTCGCGAGGGGTCCCCTCGTGAAAATACGGCACGTAGAGGTAGCCGATCTTCCATTTCTCATCGAGCACTTGAGCGCCACGGACGCCGGGGATCTTGATGATCTCCCGCTTGACGGTGATCTCCTCTTCCTCACGGGAACCCTTGTGCACGACGGTGATGGTCACTTCCGTGCCGGGTTCACCCCTCAGGACTCGCACCGCCTCGTGCACGTCCTTGAACTCGCTGGTCTCGAACACCTCGCCCGTGGCCTCTTCCCGCACCCTGGTAATCAGGTCTCCGCTCAGAACTCCGAGCCTGAAGGCGGGGGTGCCGGGGATGGGCTGTTCCACGCGCAGGATTCTCTCCTGGGGCAGGAACCGTATCTGGATGCCCAGTCCCCCGAACTGCCCCATCGTGTCCCCCTGGAACTCCTCGAGCCTGTCGGGGGGAATGTAGGAACTGTAATCGTCCAGTTCGTTGAGGATGCCCTGATAAGCCCCGACAAGCAGCTTCTGGGGGTCAACCTCTTCCACGTACCGGGCCTCGATCTGACGGATCGCCCATCTGAGGGGATCGAAGAACTCCTTATTCCACTCATCCTTGCCTGCTTTCCCCGGCTGCCCCACTGCGGACGCTACCAGCAGTCCCACAGTAAGCCCGACGAGGAGCCCGGTCAGAAGTCCGTTTCTGCGCGACATGGCTTCCTGGTCCTCAGAGTGCAAGAGTATTCGAAAAAGCCCGCCCCGTGGCGGAGACAGTCCGTACTATTGCCGTCTGGCCACTGCGCGCCGCGCGGCTTCCGCGATGTGGTCTGCGGTCAGGCCGTAGTACTGGAAGAGTTGCTCTGGCTCTCCGCTCTGGCCGAACTGGTCGTCAATCCCCACACACTCCAGCGGCACCGGGCAGCGTCTGCCGAGAGTCATCGCCACCGCACTGCCCAGCCCGCCGCGCAGCACGTGCTCTTCGGCCGTCACGGCCGCTCCCGTTCGGGAGGCCCAGTCTTCGACGAGGTCTTCATCGAGTGGCTTGAGGGTGTGCAGGTCAATCACGGCGGCTCCGAGGCCGTCGGCTGCGAGCGCCTCCCGAGCAGCGAGCGCGCCAGCGACTGCGATGCCGCAGGCAAACAGGACGACGTCGCCGCCTTCGCGCAGCACGATGCCCTTGCCGAGCTCGAACGGCGCGTCGGCGTCGGTGACGGTGGGCACTTTGGCCCGGCCCAGCCGCACGTAGAACGGTCCCTTCGCCTCGGCGATGGCCCGTATGGCCCTGCCGGTTTCCGGGCCGTCGCAGGGGCAGATCACCCTGAGGGTCGGTATGGCGCCCATCGTGGCGAAATCTTCAATGCACTGGTGGGAACTGCCGTCGGCCCCCACCGAGACGCCCCCGTGAGTGGCCACTATCTTGACGTTCAGGGCGCTGTAGCAGATGGTGTTGCGGACCTGTTCCCAAGCCCGCCCGCTTGCGAAGATGCTGAAGCTGCTGGCAAAGGCCGTCTTGCCACAGCGCGCCAGCCCGGCCGCCACGCCCATCATGTTGGCCTCGGCAACGCCCATCTGGAAGAAGCGGTCGGGGAACCTCTTGGCGAACTTCTCCGTTCGTGTGGACTTCGACAGGTCCGCGTCAAGCACCACGATCTCGGGGTGAGTCTCCCCCAGCTCGACGAGGACCTCCCCGTAAGCGTCCCGCGTGGCGATCTTCTCTGTGGTTTCTGAAACGTCTTTCGTCATGATTCCGGTGCACTACTGTTGGTCCAGGTCGCTGAGCGCCTGAGCGAGCTGCTGCTTGTCCGGCGCCTTGCCGTGCCATTCCACCTGGTTCTCCATGAAATGGACGCCCTTGCCCTTGAGGGTGCGGAAGATGCAGATGCTCGGGCGCGAGTCGGGGCTGAGGGCCTCGTCCAGGGCCGCGAAGATGCTCCGAAAGTCATGGCCGTCCGCCGGGCCGACGACCCGCCATCCGAACGCCTGCCACTTCTCGGGAAACGGATGCGGGTTCACCACTTCGCGTATCGGCCCGTCTATCTGGAGCTCATTGTTGTCCAGCGCCACAATGAGGTTGTTGGCCTTGTAATGAGCGGCGGCCATCGCGCACTCCCAGATCTGTCCCTCCTCGCTCTCGCCGTCGCCTATCATGGCGAAGACGCGATAGGTCCTGCCGTCCATTTTCGCCGCGAGGGCCATTCCCAGCGCCGTGCTCAGTCCCTGTCCGAGGCTGCCGGAGGATATTTCCACGCCCGGGCACCTCTTGCTGTCGGGATGGCCCTGGAGGATGCTGCCGAGCCGGCGCAGCGTGCTCAGAGCATCCCGCTCGAAGTAGCCGCACAGGCTCAGAATGCTGTAGAGCGCCGGGCAGGCGTGTCCCTTCGAGAGCACGAAGCGGTCCCGCTCGGGCCATTCGGGATCGGCCGGGTTATGGCGCATGTAGGCGAGGTAGAGGGCAGTTATGATCTCGGCGATGCTGAGGCTGCCGCCGGGGTGGCCCGAGCCGGCCTCGGCGAGCATCGTCACCACGTCGCGCCGGACCTGATTGGCCGCACGCTTCAGCAACTCAATCGGCGGCCGCTCGCGGGGGCGAGTGAAGTCTATCTCTCGCAGTTCCTCCAACTCCACCATCTCAGGTCCCCGGGAAGGAATCGTCGGAAAATGCAGACGGGCACGGCAACCCCACACAGACACAGTTATCCCTCATCAAGATAGCAGAGCGCCGCCGGAGGGTCAAGTGAGCGGGCGGCGAGAGCCGACCCTCAGCGGCGGGACCGCCGGCCCCCGGAGACGGCGGGCACGAGCAACACCGGGCAGGGGATTTCGTCTATGATGAGCTGCTTCTCCCGCGCCATCAGGTCCGTCTTGACGGTCGTGGGCCGGAACGCGCCCATCACCAGCAGGTCGGAGCCGCTCTGCTTCTGCTCCTGGAGCACGGTGGTGTGGCAGGCCCCGGTCAGGAGCGCAGAGCGGTAATGCACTGCTGCTCTGGAGGCAAGATGGGCGACGTAGTCGAGTTGCTTGCGGCAGGAAACCTCCAGGTCCTGCTCGTACTGGCGCATCTCCTCTTCGACGAATATTCGGTACGTCAGCAACTGCTTCAGCGTGCCGGTGTCCACCACGGAGACGATGTGAAGGACGGCATCCTCGTCGGCGGCGAGCTGGATGGCGCACCGGGCCGCCTGCATTCCCTCATCGGTCCCTTCTGCCAGAAGCATGATTGTGGAAAAGGGATACTCAGCCATGCCCTTCCTCCGCGGCGAGCCGTCCCGACTGTGCCTCACGCGCCGCCTGACGCATGAGCTTGACCTTCTTCATGATGACCATGTCCTCCCTGTCGCGCTCCTCCAGGGAGTCGCCGATGAACTTCAGTATGTCTTCATATTCGGGGATGAAGATCTTCTCGAGCGCGTTGACGCGCCTCTGGGTGCGCTTGACCTCGCGGGCGAGCCGAAGCACGGCGTTCTCCACCTCCGCCAGGCGGACGATGAGCTCCAGGGCATCGTGGAAGCTCTTGCACACCTCGTCGGCCCCGCTGGCGCCCTCGAGCAGGCCAAACGGCAGGGGGAGCCTGTGAGAATGGAAGGATATCTCCGGCACGTTCACGCCCATCACAGAACGGGTGCGAATGCTCAGCCTGTGGCCCACCGGTATTGCGCAGCCCTCGCGCAGCAGGCGTTCGGAGCCGGCCGCGACCGCCGCCCGCTCCAGTGCCTCGAAGGCCCGTTTCATGACCTCCCGGACCTGCCCCTGGGCCACGCTGGCGGCCTGCATCTTCCCCATCAGCTCCATCACGAGGATCTGCCGCTTGCGCTCCAGCAGTTCGTAGCCCTCCCGGGCCCGCTCGAAGCTCTTGCGGGTGCGCAGGTAATTGCTCCGTGTGGGGGCAATCGTCTTCTCGGGCATCCCCGGCTCCCATTTGCGCAGGGTCAGTCTCGCACGCTCAGGCCCTCTGCGGTGGCTGTCCCCGCTCGGGGGCCTGCCTCTGGTAATAGCGCTCGATGTGCGCCTCGCTGAGCTGGGTCAATTCGCTGCGGGGCAGCACGCCCGCCACCTGCCAGGCCCGTTCGAGGGTCTCCTCGATTGAGCGGTTCTCGTATTCGCCCTGGCTCACGTATTTCTGCTCGAAGGCATCGGCGAAGTGCAGATAGGTCTTGTCCAGGGGCGAGAGTTCCTCCTCCCCAATCACCGAGGCGAGGGAGCGCACGTCTTCGGCCCTGGCGTAGGCGGCGAAAAGCTGTGCCGCGATCGCCATGTGGTCCTCCCGAGTGTGGCCCTCGCCCACCCCGTCCTTCATCAGCCGCGAGAGGCTCGGCAACCCGGCCACCGGCGGGTATATGCCTTTTTGGTGCAGCTCCCGCTTGCACACCACCTGGCCCTCGGTGATATAGCCCGTCAGGTCCGCCACGGGGTGCGAGATGTCGTCCGCCGGCATGGTCAGGATCGGCATCAGGGTAATGGAGCCCCGGGACTCCTTCAGGCGACCGGCCCGCTCGTAGATGGAGGCCAGGTCGCTGTAGAGATAACCGGGGTATCCCTTGCGGGCCGGCACCTCCCCCCGGGCGCTTGCGATCTCCCTCAGGGCGTCACAGTAATTCGTCATGTCGGTGAGCACGACCAGCACGTGCATGTCCAGCTCGAAAGCCAGGTGCTCGGCGAGGGTCAGGGCGGCCCGCGGGGCCATCAGGCGCTCCACCCCGGGGGCGTCGGCGGGGCTGAGGAAGAGCGTGACGCGGCTCAGCACGCCGCTGTCCTCGAAGCTGCGGCGGAAGAACTGAGCCACGTCGTTCTTGACGCCCATGGCTGCCAGGATCACTGCGAATCGCGTCTCCTCGCCCGGCAGGGTGGCCTGTCGCACGATCTGGGCGGCCAGCCGGTTGTGGGGAAGCCCTGCGCCGCTGAAAATGGGCAGTTTCTGCCCGCGCACAAGGCTGTTGGAGCCGTCCAGGATGCTCATGCCGGTCTGGACGAACTCGCGCGGGTAGTCCCGCGCCGCCGGATTGATGGGCTGGCCGTGGATGTCCCTCAACTCCCCTCGCAGCGGCGGCGGTGCGCCGTCCACCGGCCGGGCCAGGCCGTCGAAGCTCCGCCCGAGCATCTCCCTGCCCACCCGAATGCAGACGGGACGCCCCGTGAAACGCACCCGGGTGTTTCTGTTGGACAGTCCCGTCGTCCCCTCCAGGACCTGGACGACGGCGGTGTCGCGGCTCACCTCCAGCACCGTGCCGAGGCGCTCGCCTCCCTGCTCGTCGCGCACCTCAACCAGCTCGTCGTAACCCACGTCGTGCACGCCGCTCACGAAGATCAGGGGGCCTTCCATGCGGTCGAGCCCCACGTATTGCACCGGGCGATCGAGTATCACCGGTAATGTGCCTCCACTTCGTCCAACTGCTCGGTGAGGTCCTGCATCAGGTCCTGAAGCGCCTCTTTGTCGCCGTTGCGTATTGTGAAACGGGCCCGGCTCAGCCTCTGCACGATGCCGAGCTCCCGCATGCGCATCACGGGGGCGCCCCTGGCGATGATGTCGCGCGCCCGGCGGTAGAAGGTCACGATGGCCCGCAGGAGGAATGCCTGCTTCTCGGGGTCGCAGTAGGTGTCCACCTCGTCGAAGGCGTTCTGCTGCAGGAAGCCGTTCTTGAGCAGCTCCGCCGCCTCAAGCACCATCCGCTGGGAATCCGGCAGCACGTCCGGGCCCACGAGCTTCACGATCTCCTGGAGCCGCTCTTCCTCCTGGAGCACGTTGAGGGCTTCGCGGCGAAGCTCCGCCCAGTCAGGAGCGAACGCCTCCCACCAGTCGGCCAGTTCCTCGGCGTATTCGCTGTAGCTGGCCACCCAGCTTACCGCCGGGAAGTGCCGCGCATAGGCCAGCTCCCGGTCAAGTGCCCAGAAGCAGCGCGTGAAACGCGTGGTGTGCTGGGTGACCGGCTCGCTGAAGTCGCCCGCCGGCGGGCTCACCGCCCCGACAATGCTGACGCTTCCCTCCTCCCCGCCGAGCGTCTCCACCACGCCCGCCCTCTCGTAGAACTGCGCCAGCCGGGTGGAGAGGTAGGCAGGGAACCCTTCCTCGGCCGGCATCTCTTCCAGTCGGCCGCTGACCTCCCGCAGCGCCTCGGCCCAGCGGCTGGTTGAATCGGCCATCAACGCCACGTCGTATCCCATGTCCCTGTAGTATTCCGCAACAGTGATGCCCGTGTAGATGGACACCTCGCGGGCGGCCACCGGCATGTTGGAGGTATTGGCGATGAGCACCGTGCGCTCCATCAGCGAGCGTCCTGAGCGCGGGTCCTGCATCTGCGGGAACTGCCGCAGGACGTCCGTCATCTCGTTGCCTCGCTCGCCGCAGCCGACGAAGACCACCACGTCCGCGTCGCTCCACTTGGCGAGCTGCTGCTGCACGATGGTCTTTCCGGTGCCGAAGTCTCCGGGCACGGCCGCAGTGCCGCCCCGGGCGAGCGGGAAAAAGGTGTCCAGCACGCGCTGCCCCGTGATGAGCGGCCGCACGATCCCGAGGCGCCGGCCGAAGGGGCGGGGCCGGCGCGAGGGCCAGAGCTGGACCATGCTCAGATCGTGCCTCGTGCCATCCTCGGACTCTATGGCGCAGACGTTCTCCCGCACCGCACGTCGGCCCGCGGGGCTGATATCGAGGACCCTGCCGCTGAGCTGCGGGGGCACCAGCAGCCGGTGCTCGATCGAGGGAGTTTCCTGCACCTTGCCGAAGACCTGGCCGGCCCGAAGCTCCTGCCCCACCTCGACGACGGGCTCGAAGTCCCACTTCCTCTCCGGGTCCAGGGGAGGGGCTTTCGCGCCGCGCGTTATGAAGGAGCCGACCTCGCGCCGCAAGACCTCCAGCGGATGCTGGACGCCGTCGTAGATGCTGCCGAGCAGCCCCGGGCCGAGTTGCAGCGAGAGCGCTCTGCCCGTGCGCTGCACCTCCATGCCCGGCCGCAGGCCGCCCGTGTGCTCGTAGACCTGGATGGTCGCGCGGTCCACCACCACCTTGATGACCTCGCCGACGAGGCGCTCGGGGCCGACCTCGACCACCTCGTACATCTGCACCCCCTCCATCCCGCTCGCCACGACGAGGGGACCGGAGATCTGGTCAACTTCCCCCGTTTCCAGGACCGTTTCAGTGCCGCTCATTTCTTTTCCGTTCCAGAGCTCGGGCCGATGCCGCTCTCGTCCGGCGCCTGCGTCGCATCGCCGAACAGGGCACGGGCGACCTCCACTCTCAACTGGTCCCAAAGCCGCTCCAGGCGGGCCTCGAAGGTCTGCTCGCAAAGCTGGCGTCCGTCGGCCCGACGCACCACAAGTCCGCCCGCAGCGGAAATCCGCTCGTCCGCCAGCGTCACTATCACCTGTCGCCCGAGTTCACTCGCCACCCGGTTCCTCAGCGCGCGCGCGACGATCTCACCGTGTGCCTCCCTGTCCTCGCCTCTCATCACCAGCTCGAAACGCCTGCCGCTCATGGCTTCCGTGGCGGCGAGCGCGAGGCGCAGGAGCATCTCGGGATAGTCCTTCGAGCGCGCCATCCCGCGCAGAGCTTCCACGGCGCATTGGCGGGCGCGCAGCAGGACCTCTTCCGTGGCCCGGCGCCCGATATTTTCGGCTTCCAGCTCGGTCCGTGCCCGGATCCGCTGCGCCTCGGCCTCGGCCCTTCGGAAGGCCCTCTGGCGGATCTCTTCCCGCCGCCCTTCGGCGTCCCGTTCGGCCCGACGCACGATCTCCTCGGCCTGTCGCCGAGCGCGTTTCGTGATCGGCTCGGCGCGCCTGCGGGCGTCTTCCAGGATCTGCTCTTCCAGTGCCTCGGTGGACTCACTCATGGTTGGCCTTCAGCAATGATTGGCTGACACTTGACCGCCGAGAGCCGACAACCCCACCTAGAACTTGATCCCCACTGCCTGCCGGATGAGGCGGAACAGGGACGGACCTTCTTCCACGGGGCCCTCCCGCCCGGGCACTTCGACGATGAGCGGGAGCTCCGTGCCGTATCGTATCCGGTCTATGTCCTCGCGGATCCAGGCGGCGACCCGCTCGGGGATAATGAGCACGGCATCTTGCCGCCTCGCGGCTTCGTCCAGGGCCGCGGCGGCCTGAGCCGGCCCTTCGACCACGGCGCCCTCCACACCCGCGAAGCGGAACCCCACCACCGTCTCCTCATCGCCGATCACGAACACGCGCACGCTCCCGCTCCTCCCTGCAAGCGCCCCCTACATCTTTATCCACAACAGTACTGCTATCAACAGTCCGTAGATGGCAATGCCTTCGGCGAGGGCCACGAACAGGAGGCTGCGGGTGATCAGCTCGGGCTTCTCGCTTGCTGCTCCGAGGGCCGCCGCCCCGACTTTGCCGACGGCATAGCCGGCTCCCAGGCAGGAGGTGCCGATGGAAATCGCGATGGCGATGGCCAGCCACTTGTTGTCAGACTCCCGGGCCGGGGCCGTCGAGGGTGCCACGCGTTCCCCTTCCTCCTGCGCGCACGCTGTGTCGCTTCCGACGCTGCACAGGGCTGCGAACGCAAGGATCACAACCGCCGCGCAACATATTCTGTTCCTTCTGCGCATCCGTTTACCTCCTTTCGTCCTTTCCAGACATTGTTGGTCCCCCCGTGCGGGCCTGCGTTTCCGCCTAGTCCAGCCGAAAGGGGCGGAAAGTCCTGCCCTCGCCGCGGAAGAATTTCGTGAAGAACTCGTAGTATTCCAGTCGGAGTATCTGAATCGCTACGATCAGGCCCTCCAGCCCTATGATCACGACCGTGCCGGCAACGAAGATGAGGCCGGACCAGACCACGCCGGCCGGCAGAGGTTTCACCACGCCCTGGAGCACGAAGATTGTAAAGCACATCGCCACGTGGCTTAGAGCAAAAGCCGCCACACGCAGGAACGAGAACGTGTTGGCCATGTAAGTCATGATGGTTTCCAGCGCCTCCAGGAACCCTTCGAACAGGCCCACCAGCGAGCCCTCTCGCCACAGCTTCCTGCGCCCCGTCAGCAGGGCGTAGATGGGCTCGTGGAACGCCAGCAGCCCGAGCGGCAGCACCACCAGGAGCGCAACGAGCCAGAGGTCGCTCGGATCCCTGCCGCCAAGGGCCAGCTTCACCACCACTGCCAGCGATCCCCAGTAGAAAAACGCTCCCACCAGGCCGTATCGCCCGAGCAGCCCGTCCTCGTAGTCGCCGTGGCGCAGTCGGGTTATGATGTTGAGAATCACGCCCACGCTGATGAGACCGATCCCGAACACGAGGGCGATGATGAGGTAGCGCACCACGTGTCCGGCGGCGTCGGCGCTCCCTGCGCCGAGCTGCAGGGGCTCAATGCCGAGGGTCAGGGCCCAGCCCATCTGCTTGAGCGAATGCCCGAAGAGGGCTCCCTGGAAGAAGGTCCCGAACAGGGCGCTCGCCAGTCCCGCCGCCGCGATGACGTAGCCGGCGTCCCGCGTGGCCCGTCTGCTTCCCAGCCGGAGCGTGATCAGGCCGATCGCGAGCAGGCACAACCCGTGTCCGAGGTCCCCGAAGATGAGCCCGAACATCAGCAGAAAACTGGCGGCGAACAGTATCGTCGGCTCGATCTCTTTGTAGCCCGGCTCACCGAAGGCGTGCACCAGCCCCTGGAAAGGCCTGAGCAGCCGCGGCACATCGGTGTAGGAGGGAACGAGCTGCTGCTCGATCTCTTCGTGCGTGGCGTCCCGCGCCTCGAAGACCGCCCGCCCCTGCGTGACGCGCCGCACGGCCTCCCGCACGCGTGCGACTTGGTCCTTTGGGGACCAACCGCTGATGATCGCCGTGGCCCACGTCGAGGCGTAGTTCTGCTCCGCCTCGCTGATTCGCAGCGCGCGGCACACGGTCCGCCAGGCTTCCCTCAGCTCCGGCGCACGGGCCCGCCCGATCTCCAGGAGGGGGGCCTGGACGGCTTCCTTCTGGGCCTGGAGGGAATCCCTCCGGCTGCGGGCACGCTCGTAGATCGAGGCCGGGGCCGCTTCGATGTCGGTGGGCAGTTCCTGCTCGTTGAAGTGGTGGTCCTCCAGGACCGTGCGCAGCGCAAACCGGCTGCGCCGGCTGCTCAGGGCCAGGACCCTGCGCAGCAGCGCCGCCGAGCCGCGACCTTCCTCCGCGCCTCCCGCCGGGCCGCTGGTGACCACCACGGCGTCGGCCGGCAGATCCTCGCTTGCGGCCTCGATCTGCTCCGCGGGCATATCGCCCGCCATCACGTAGAGGTAGCTCGCCTCGGCGAGACGCTTGGGCGATACGCGCAGGTCGCGATAGGGGGCGATGCGAGCCATCGTGTCCCCCGCCTGCCGGATTTGCTCCTCCAGCTCCTCCAGCCTGCGTCCCGGTCCCGAGGTCTGTCTTTCGATTTTGTCAATCAGGGCCGGCACATCATCCAGGGAGAGGCGCTGCCCCTGCTCGGGGGCCGACTCGGGCCAGGGCACCCCCAGCCAGTTCATCAGGG
>JAUWZH010000135.1 GCA_030615435.1 Candidatus Brocadiaceae bacterium
GTCGGACCTCTCCAACTTCAAAGGCCACATGTCCCCCGGGCACGAGGAGACGTTTCAGCTCTGCAAGAACCGCAGACATCCTTGCTTGCCAGTCCTCCAGTTTGCTGAGTTGCCAGATGGGGACGCGCGCGGCGTCAATACCGTTGAACCAGCAACGGAGCCAATTGTCAGCCTGGTAATCTACGGTGTCAAGGAACGGTGGAGAAGTCACCACTAGCCGGACCGTGCCACTTGGGACCTCCGGTGTCCTGTCAGAAGACGCGGTCAGGAGCATCATATCTCGTGCCATGCTGCGGAGAGTGCGTACGTCTCTGGCCTGGAGCTTACGAAGCAGCGACCGGCTCTTCCGCACGATCACCTCTCGAACATCACGCTCCGGGGGCGTCTGCTTGCGGTTCTCGTTGATCTTCCGCTGTGACTCAATTGACAGCGCCTGGTTGGGTGGCAGTGTGTAAACAGAGAAAAAGCCCCTTGAGTGACCTGTGAGCCTGTTCGTTGCCACCATCCTGATCCACCCGTCCACGCGATCCAGTTGATTAGAGCTCTCTCGCGCCAGCAGGTAATCGCGGAGATTTGTGATTGCAAGCAAAGTGGCGGGATGGTAAAAGACAAGTAGTTCATCCAAAGTCTCTCGGGGCTGCTCCAGGTCGATCCCCTCCAGTCGGTTTCGAATGTCGGAGACACGAGGTGGGTCGAGCCGCGGCAAGACTAGAACCCGACTAAGCGGATTGATGTCGCAGCCAGCAGGTCGCCTGCCGAGGAGGGCCGCCTCGACTACGGTTGTGCCGCGACCCATGAAAGGATCATACACCCAGTCCCCTCGTTCCGTTAGACGCGTTATGAAGAACCGAGGGAGCTGGGGCTTGAAGCAAGCCCGATATGAGATCTCATGTAGGGAATGCGCCGCGCGCTGCTTGGACGTCCAGAACTCATTGACATAGACAGGTATCTCGAACTGGGGATCCGGAAAGTCAAGAATGCTCGTGGACTTCCCGAACTCAGCGAAGTCCTCGATCTCGGCACGAAACTCCTCGGATCCCAGTACGACTCTGTCCACGCGACGTTCAGCGAATAGGGGGAGCTGATCTCTGTTCATTCACATCTCTCGGAGCAAGCTTAGTGCCCTCTCTCTGCTGATCTTTGATGCAGTGCCGAGGCGGCCTTGATCCCACCACCTTTTCACGACTCCTGCCCGTATCACCCAATAGGGAACTGACGGGAAGCGTTGTATGTCGGACACGATATAACCCTCGATGGCGGCCAGCTTCTCCAGAAACCCTGGCTCATCGAATGCTCTTCCGGACCCAACCATATAGCTTGGGCAGAAGTAAATCCCCTGCCTTGAGATGCTGCGCACCTCCCACTTGCGCCCGTGCTCGTCAAGAACGTCGTATCCAGCGCCTTCACTTGATGCCAAGGAGCCGTGGAGCACATCATACGCGATCCGTCGCTCGAGAAGGAAGGAAACCCTTCGACCATCCGTGAAATAGGCGCGGACATCTTCGTTGCTAATCTTCAATGCCGCAGCAATCTCACCGGTGTCCCACTCGAATCGCCCCGTCTCAGTGGCCATTGCACCAATGTTCCTCGTCGGATGATCGCACTACGCCTCTGCTGGTCGCTGTTGCCCAGCCCCCGGTCGCCGGGGCTCAGCCGAGGCACCTCGACAGGCAGCCGGTCTGCATCTGATTCTATGCCCCGAGAATCTGCTTGTCAACAGATTCGGGGGCCCGGCTCCGGGTCTGGTTTGTCGGCCTTACGTTCCTGGCGAGCCTGATCTGGAACAAGCTCTTCAAGGCGGCCATATAGCCTGCGGCCGGCCCCGGCCCTTGCCTTCAGTAGGTTGCGTTCACGGTGACGGTGCCGTTCAGGCCAGTGATGTCCACGTCTCCCCGGTCGGCATCGAATTGCTCATGCCGGCGCCTGTTGACGGTCACGGCCCGGATGGCCTTGCCCTCCGGATGACGGAAGCGCACGAGCATCCTGCCCGGCTGCCGCCGCAGATCGAGTTTCAACTCCGCCGAAATGCGGCTGCCCTTCGAGCTGTACCTGACGGCGACCCGCCCGAACTCGGTTGCCACGCCATCGGCTCCGATCTCGTTGCCCTCGCTCAGCCACTCCCGCGGGATGGCGCGCCCGAAGTGCAGGGTGTCCTCGACCGCGTACACGTACATGTAGACGAGCCACTTCATCGCGTTGGCCTGGTCGCTGGTCTTGAAGTGCACGGCATTGGAGTAGCCGAGCACCGGCATCGGGTGTTCCACCATCGCGTTGATCTCCTCCCGGTAGCAGGAGCACCAGGCGTTGAAGAACATCCAGATGTAGAGCTCCGGCTTGCCCCGGTCCAGATACGGGATGAGCCCTGCGAGCAGGTTCGGCTGAATGCTGAATCCGCCCCGGTCATACCATTCCAGTTCCGGGTCGTGGATGTAATAGCCGTAGGGCGGGTTCATGTAGAGGTTGTCCTGGAAATCGTCGAGGATCCAGCCAGCCTGCTTGCTGTGGGAGTCGTAGAGGCCGGAGATGAGCAGGTAGACCGAGCCTTCGAGCACCTCGCGGATCCACCCCTGGTCCCGGCCGCGCCGGTAAAGGCGGGGCGGATAGTGAGGCACCCACCGCCCGTCGCGCAGGCGCACCAGAGGGGAGTGCCGGCGCGCGGTCTCAAATCCCCTTATCAGGTCGCGGCGATACGCATCGGCCTCCCTGTGCAGGCGGGCGGCCTCGGGATGGCTGATCGCCTCCAGGGCCCGGGCGGCGGCGTCCACGCCACGCCAGGTGAGGGCATTCGTAGACAGCCAGTAGAAGTAGTCGTCAACATCCTCCAGGCCGGCCGCCGGCAGGAAACCGTACTCCCAGCCCCTGGAATGCGGCAGCCGCGTCATAGTGTTGCGCCTCTGGCGGAAAACCCAGTCCGCGCCGGCCACCACGGAATCGGCCACCCTTCGGAACCATGCCTCGTCCCCTGTCATCAAGTAGTGCTCGGCCAGGTACCAGAGGACCCAGCCGTGGTGCTGGCTATAGGACTCCCCGGCCTCGAACCCGCCTGCCCCATAGTAGAGGCCTTCGCAGTCGGTGAAGTTGCCGAGCAGCTTCGCGGTGCCCTGATACTTGACCCATACGTCCAGGCGCCGGCGCGCCTCCTCGCGGAGGCCGCGCTGGTCGAGTTCCTCGATGATCATGCACGATTCGTTGCAGAAATTGCCGTAGGTCGTGGTGCCTACCGAGGTCTCGATGAGGTCCGGATCGTCCGGCATGGCCGGATCGGTGATCATGGTGACCGGGAGGTGCTGGGCGTAAGCAGCGTTCAGGTGGGGTTCAGGGCTGTTGAGCTGCGCTCCCCTGCGGCCTTCCGCCCGCCAGAACTCCTTCACGTCCCGGTAACAGCGGTCGAAGTCCAGGCGTTTGAGCGCCGATAGCTCCTCGGCGGAGTCCAGGGCGACGTAGGGGACCTTCAGCACCGCCTCGCAGGTCTCGCCGGGCGCCAGCTCCTGCCGGAGCACGAAACCCTCCCGCCTCCGGGCCGCCTGCATCGTGGACTCGAAGGCACAGCGCAGCACGTCCTGCCCCTGCCAGGTGCCCCTCACCTCTCCGTCCCTCACTGTCAGCTTCTCGCGCCTGCTCAATGGCACGAGGTTATCGTCCTGTGTTTCGCCCCCCGTCAATCCATTGGCGCAGCGGCGGGAATTGCTGGAATACTCAACCGCCAATTCGGCCCTGAGGGGGCGCTCGCCGGCGTTGTGGAAGCGGAAGCGCACCATCGCCACGACTGTGTCGTCAGGCGCTGGCTCCCCGTCGAGGATGGGACTCGCCAGCGGGACCGCGAAGAGCTTTTGCTCCAGCAGGATGTCGCCGCTCTTGCGGTGGATGTTGTAGGCGAGCACGGGGGCGGGGTCGTTGAAGCGGCCGCAGACACACCACCGCTCCAGCCCGAAGAAGAAACGGCCGTCGCCCTCGTTCTTGAAGCGGGCCGTGTCCTTTCCGGGCAGCACGGTCAGCGGGCGCCTGTGCAGGATCACGTCGCCGTTCGATTCGATCCAGAACGTCTGCCTCGTGTGCTTGCACCCTATGCTGTAAGAGGTCGCGTGTGGGCGTGGCTGGCCGTGGTAAGCGCCGCCGAAACTCTGCTCGGGCCGCTCCAGCACCTGCTCGGCGACCGTCTTGCAGCCCTTGATCCGCGCCTGGTAGTCGGCGAAGGAGGTTTCGTCCTCGGCACGGGCGATGTAGACGCCCTGGTCGGCGAACCAGAGGGGACCCTCCCTGTCAAGCGAGACGAGGGAAATGGTGAAGGTCTCCTGCTCCAGGGCGAACGTGACGTGGCCGTCGTCGTGGCAGTACCGGTGCGCGGGCTGCATGTGGCTGAGGTTCACGTGAAAGGCCCGCCGGCGCGCTCGACGCAGCTTCACCCGCTTGCCCTCCACGGAGGTGCCGGGGCCGGGCGTGATCTTGCCTATGCGGGCGTTATGGCCGCTGAGCCCCATCGCGTTCCCCGGAGTCTTCCGGCCGGCGTCCAACTCAACGCGCAGCCGGCTGCGTGCCGGGGCCGATTCCGTGTAGATACGGACTCTCTCAATCCGGGCGTCATCGCCGGCCTCGACGCGAATGCCGGACGTGCGCCGGAAGGCAACGTCGTAGTGCTCGCAGCCGGGGAACTGTTCGAACTCCTTTCTGAGGCCCTGGAACGCAATTGTCAGGGCGCACGCGCCCCTTCTTCTCATGGCGATTGCCGCTTCTTGCCACCGGCAGTTGAACCAGTCGTCCACTCTCGTCCAGCCAAAGGAGCTCGGCCTGCGGACGTCCAGCCCTAGGATGCGCTCGATGCGCTCCTCGGGCCAGAGCTTGCGCAGGTAGGACAGGTTGACGCGCTCCGGCACGCTCCCCTTGAACGTGACGACGACGCGGTTGATGTCCCTGGGATCCTCGAACCGGACCTCGCCAGGAGCACAATTCGGAAGCCCGAAAGGCGCGATGTCGAACGGCTGCATCATTCCCTCCGCTCAGTCAGATTGCTCTGGTGGCCGCAAACCACTCGGCAGCGAGCAATCTACCGGAAGCTGACGCGCAGCGCAAGAATTGAGGGGCTCCGGGAACGCCGCCTGGAACCGGCTGAGGCGCCGAGCTCATCCAGCGCAGCCCGCCGCCGGTCCAGGCGTTCCGTCCCTTGGAATGCGCGTGGAGAGGAGCAGTTCCCGCTCTTGCGGGGCGACGGGGCGCCGGAAGCCTTTTCAAGGGGCGGAAGGGGCGGCTATAATGGGGGCGCAGATGGCGCGTTGCCCCTGTGCCTTGCGATCGGTTTCGGCCCGGCAGGTGAGACCGTGAGCGAACTTGCGGGGCGCGGGCCGCGTAGTCCGCATCGAGGCGCCCGCAACTTTCCCTTTGTGAGGCCGTGTGCTGTTCGTGTTCCCACCGCGTGAGGAGTTGCGCCGCCTGGCGGGCCGCGGCGAGCCGCCGGGCATCGTCGTCGTGCGCTCCGGGGCGCTCGGAGACACGGTCCTCCTTCTGTCGACCCTGCGGCTGATCGAGGCGTGGTTTCCGCAAGGGCGGCTCACGCTGATCGGCTCTCATTGGGCGGCTCAACTTTGTCCGTTGCTGCCCCGCCCGTGGGAGTTCGTTCCCTTTGAGTCTCCCGATTTTGCGCCGCTCTTCGTGCCGGAATGCTGTGGCGATGCGCCGGCGCCCTTACGGGAGGCGGATTGCGCCATCGTCTACACCGCAGAGCCCGAAGGCGTTTTCGCGCAGAACGTGCGGAGGCTGTGTCGGGGTTCAGTCATCACGTGGCCCGTCGAGCCGCCTCCCGGCGTGCATGCGGCGTGCCACCTCGCTGCTGCCCTGGCGGGGGCCGTCCCCGCAGAAGACGAGCTGCCCCGCCCCATGCTGCGGCCCGGCGCCGAGGCACGACGCAACGCTCAACGCTGGCTCCAGGAACAGGCGGGGCCCGACGGTGCGCTCGTCGTCGTTCACCCCGGCAGCGGCGGGGAATGGAAACGCTGGCCGGCCTCCCTGTTCGCGCGTCTCATCCGCCGCCTCGGCAAGCGCGGAGCGCGTGCAGTGTTGCTCAAAGGTCCCGCCGACGACCGGGCCTGTGAGTCCGTATTGTCCTCGCTTGCCGGCTGCTCCCGCCCGGTCGTTGCCGCCTTCGAGAGCCTGGAGAGCGTGGCTGCCCTCATCGCCCGGGCGGACGCGTTCATTGGAAGCGACAGCGGCCTCACCCATCTGGCCGCCGCCGTCGGCGTGCCCACGGTGGCCCTGTTCGGACCGACCGACCCGGCCGTCTGGAAGCCCCTGGGGAAGGCCGTCACGGTGCTGCGGGGGAAAGCGACCCGACAAAACCCTTCGGCGTGGCCGAATCTGCGGGACGTCCTCAACGCCGTGCTGCCCCCGACGGCAGGGCGTGCTTGCTGAGGAAGGATGTCCCGCCGAATGCCTCAGCGCTCCTCGTCTTCCTTCGGGATGATTACCTCAACGACCTCCAGCCTTCGCACGTTGGTTCGGGGGGCGGCAGTAACCCGCTGGAATAGGGGATTGGAGCGACCTGGCTCTGCGAGGATGACAGTCGCAACGGGCAGCCCAGGGGGGACGAGGGGGCGTTGAGAGATCACCTCTGCCATCGGCGCGGTCACCAGCACGTCGCCCTTCTGAATCGCGGCGTCCCGGTTGACCCACTCCACCGAGCAGTTGTTGCCGCCCGTGCCCTGGAGTATGCACAGGCTGCGCGTGCCCTGCACCCGGCAGGACAGGCAGCTCGCTGCGTCGGTGATCAGCCTGACCCGACTGTACCACGGGCCGACTTCGATGACCTTTCCCGCCACCGCGCCCGCCGCGCAAACAGCAAGGCCCGGGCGCACTCCGTGCCGGCTGCCGACGGCGATGGTTATCCCTTGATGCATCGGGCTGGAATCGTAGGCGGTGACCACGGCACTGAGTGCGCGGAAGGAGAATCCCTCCACCCTGAGCCGTTCGAAGCTGCGGATGC
>JAUWZH010000298.1 GCA_030615435.1 Candidatus Brocadiaceae bacterium
CACGGCGATCAAGCCGAAGCACCGCGCGTCGCGCAACCCGCGCACCACCGCCTCCATCATCGGCAGGTGAGGAATGTTGAACGAAGGCACCACCATCCCCGCCCTGCATGCGTTCTCGATCAACTCGCCGGTTCCAATCGGGTTCATCTCAGTCCTTTCCAAACGCAGTCGTCCGCCTCGGCTGGGCGCGCCCGTCCAGGGGTTGCATCCCTCAGCGCGAAGAGCCCATATTATGGCGCCGTTCGCCCCCAAGTCAAGGCGAAGGCAACTCGCCCCTGCGGGTTCCTGCAGGCGCCACTGACTGCTCCCGCCGCGGGGCGGCCCGGGGCTCCGGGACAGCGAGAGGCCGAGGATGCTCACAAGGGCGGCATCGTCCTACACCCCGTGGTGAGAACGCCTACAGGAGGGAGAGAAATTTTCCAAGAAAATCCTTGACATGCGTCTCGGGGGGGCTATAATACACCCGCTTTCGTAGTTGGACGGCGTCGGTTGATGGGGCTTAGCATCGCAAGAGACGTCTGGAAAGGAGGGTAATGCGGGGAACAGATAGGCGTTGAGAAATGCGTTGGAAGGTTGTGCAGGAGGATAATTTCCGCACGAAAGGGAGAGATGAGTGATGAAAAGGAAAGGTTTCACGCTGATCGAGCTTTTAGTTGTCATGGCCATCATCGCAATCCTGGCGGCGCTCCTGATGCCCGCCTTGATAGGGGCGCGCGAGCAGGCGGTTACGGTCGCCTGCCTGGCGAACATGAGGCATCTCGGCCTCGCCGTTGCGATGTACGAGAACGAGAATAATGATATTATCCCGGAGTACCAGTGGATGGCCTACGGCCATGATTTTGCCAATGTCAACCCCGGCTACGCGGCTGAGGGAGAGTTGCCCGGCAACAACGATCCCATAATCCCCGCGGACTTTAAGTACTGGTACTATGGTTGCGCGGCTGGCGGCCAGCGGAACATGGGCTGGTGGCAGAACCAGATATACCCTTACGCCCCTGTTGCCGAAATGTACGTCTGTCAGGAGAGTGCCAAGCTACTGTCCGACAATGAATACAAGGCAACTGACCAGGTTATCACCAGAGGGGAGTACGCGTGGCTCGTCGGTTGCCGGACCTCGTTCGCTGGCGTCTGGCAGCAGACTGCCGCTGGCAGGCAACTCTTCACCGGCTCTACCACTGTCGCTCCCCCCGCTGTGACGAGGGTCACGGAGTTTGCCTTTCCCGGAGCCACCTGGTGCTACGGCCACTCCGCAGGCACCATGCCCATCAGGTTTTATCCCGAGATGGTCGATCGAGGCATGGGTGCTTTCCACAACATGAGCAGGGCAGACGTGTTCTGCGGTCCCGACTGGATGGTGCGTCGCGGCACCTCGGGATTCATCTTCCTGGACAACCACGTGGAGTTCGACGGTTGGCAGGACTGGCGCTGCTGGATGGGGTTACACACCGACCGCACCGGCCCCACTCCTGTGTTGAGGGCAGCTTGGCCTGGCCAGAATCCGTTAAGCACCGCGAGCGGCTGCGGCCACGACGCTGCCTCGGCGGGCCTCAACCCGGAGACCTGGTGCGATTGCCAGCGACTGCCGAGGGTCTGTCCGTAATCGCAGCATTTGACGGTTCCGCCTGCGCGGGTCTGCAGCAAATGCTGCCCGCGCAGGCTTTCTTTTAGCAGTCGTGCAGCGGTTGACGTGTTCAGCCGTCCGAAGTAGCCTCGGTTGAGGAGTGCTGGAGGAATAGGCGGCGCATCCGAAGGGGAGTTGGGAGTTGGAGCGCCGGGCACGGCAGCTTTGCACGCGCCTCGGTGCCGCTTCGGCAGGACCTGGGCGTCCCCCAAGGCTTTTGCCGGCTGTTCTTGATGCACGGAAGGGAGAGGAAAAGTGCTTAGCTGGGTTGTCTTGATCGTTCTGGCGGTGGTGTTGTTCGCGTCCTACTTCCACGGAGTGAAGCAGGGGCGGCCCGGGGGACGCGCGCTGGTGGTGCTGAGCGCGATCGGCATCCTCGTGGTGGTCGGGATAAAGCTCTTCACACCGGGGCCAGGCCTCGGCCCGGGCCAGTTTGAAGGGACCCTGCCGCTCGATCAGCGCGAGGCGGCGAGGCTGCTCGGCGAGGAACTGAAAGACGAGCTGCCGCCCGGCAGCAGCATCTTCTTCCTCGGCGACGTGGCACTACCTGCCATGACAGGCTGGGGACCCGCCTGGGACATGTGGAGCAAGGGGCTCACGGAGGGGCTCGGCCACGATGAGTGGGAGTCGGCAGGTTACTTCGGACCTGTGAGCGGCACAGCGATAGAAACCATCTCTGCGGCGTTGGAGGAGGCCGAGGAGGCTGACGCCATTCTTTCCTTCGCCGGGCTGCCCGCGGACCCGGAGTGGCTCGGCATCTACCGTCTGGACAATCCCCCGCTGGTCGCGGTGTACTTCCGCCGGTTCTACTCCTCCGCTATCGCTCCCGACCTGGGGCTTATCCGCGCGTGGCTGAGCGACGGCCTGGTGCAGGTTGTGGTGCTAAGGGAGAGCAAAGACCAGATAACGCTGTATACGCTGCAGAACTTGCCCGAATAAGAAGGCCGCTCGTCTCAGCGCAAGAGAGGTCGGTCGAGGAGTGGTTTTGCGGC
Source organism: Candidatus Brocadiaceae bacterium (assembly GCA_030615435.1). Classification (GTDB taxonomy): domain Bacteria; phylum Planctomycetota; class Brocadiia; order SM23-32; family SM23-32; genus JAUWZH01. The sequence goes on from JAUWZH010000298.1 coordinate 2,614, forward strand.
GTCTTCGCCGGTCACCAGGGCGAACCTGATGCAGCACATCGAGCGCAGCACCCGGCCTGGGGGAGGCCCTCGGGAGGGACGTGCCATGCTGCTGAGCGGGCTTTCGTCGTCCCTCACGTGTTAGGCGCCGGCCGCAGGGTTGCAGTCGGTGAGGCGACTTATGCCCGTGCGCTCCCATCCGCCTGGACATGAGCCGCTATTTTGCGGCGCTCGAACAGAAGGCGCCCGAGCTGTTCGTGCCTGGGATCTCCCGGTACGAGGACATCCCTTCCCAAGAGGCGTAATCCCCGTGCGAGGCCTGTCTGGTGGATTGGGCGTTTGAGAATCCTCCACGAGAGACAAGGCCGTTCGAGAGCAGGCATCCTGAGAAACAGGAACGCCGGGACCGGCGAAACGACAATGCCGCCCGGTGGTCTCCGCGGATCCCTCATGAGAACGTCGCCCCCCGGAGCGCCGCGAGCAGGCCATCCATTGTTGTGCGGCGAGGCCGTGGGCGAAAGCTCGCCGCGCCCTCTTGCCTTACACCTACTGTGAAAACCTTACGTACCGGCACGACGGGGCGAGCTGAAAGAAACACCCTCAAGCACGGCGCAGAACCGAAGATTCCAAGCATCGGGAGGCTTCGAAGGCTTGCTTCATCCGAGAGAAGGGTGGCCTTGTGGC
>JAUWZH010000279.1 GCA_030615435.1 Candidatus Brocadiaceae bacterium
GAATGCCGATCGGACAGGGAGAGTCGCCCCGAATGGCGTTGACGAAATCGAGCACCTCGAAGTAGTCTCCGCCTCCGTGCCCCGCCCGCAAGGCCTCTTGTGGCGGATTGCGCCACATCTCCGGCATGTACTGATCTGTCAGCGAGTCAACGTCGTGCCACTTGACCTCCTCGCCGAGCACGCGCAGCCAGACCTTGCCACGGTCCACGGGACCGCCGCGACCGGATTCGTACGCTCCGTCTGTGCCCTGCAACTGATAGTTGTGCATGGCATGAGGCCGGTCAGAAAGCATGTCCACGCGAACCTTTATCAGCGCGTCCCTTGCGGTCTTGCACAGCATCACCGAAGTGTCCTGCGCGTAATGATCGCCCCTCGGGTCTTTGTGGTGATGTCCGCTGCCCTCACAGCAGACGCGCACGACCCGATCTCCGGACATCCATTGCAAGATCGGCCCCAGGCTGTGCGTCCCATACGTGATCCCGCTGATGCCGGTCTGCCACTTGCGTCGCCACGGCGTCTGCTCGTTGAGTTCTTTCAGTTCGTGAAGGTATTCGCCTTCCGCGTAGTACAGCTCTCCGAACAGGCCCTGCCGGACAAGCTCTCTCACCAGGACGTTCGCCTTCATGTACGCGTAGTTCTCCGCCATCATGTAGACTGCGGCGGATTTCCGGCACGCCTGGACCAGGGCCCGGCACTCATCAATCGAAACGCCTGCCGGAACCTCGCTCAGCACGTGCAGGTCGCGTTCAAGCGCCATGATGGACTGCGGGACGTGAAGGTGCATGGGCGTGGCGACGACGACGGCGTCCAGTTCGGACTTTTCGAGCATCTCGGCGTAGTCAGCGTATTTCTCGCCGGCGCCGAGCCTTTCCGCGCACTCGTCGAGCCTGTCCTCCTGGATGTCGCAGACGGCCTGAATGCGGGCGCCGCTTGCTTCGAACGCCGCCGCGAAAGCGCCGCCGCGCCCCGCAGCGCCGACGACGCCCACGTTGAGCCTTTCAAGCACTGACATGGCCCTTCCCCCTCTTCCTCAACGGCAACCCGCCCCTCGGCGTCCATGCGGGAGGAGATCTCGATCTCATCGAGGTCGTCCTCGACGAGGAGGACGCGCACTATCTCAAGTTCCGCAGTTTACGAAAAAATGAGGGGTTTTTGAAGTTTTTTCGGCGGGGTTTTGCAGGATTTGGGGGCAAGGGGTCCTGTTTGGGCTCGGAGCCTTGCCAGAGGGCCCGAAAAAGGCGTTGTAGTGTAAACCTAACCCTTTGACGGGCAGGATGGTTAGGCCGTACAATAGGACCGTGTTCATCCGGCCCATTCACGTCGAGAAAACCGGCAAGCGATACGCTTATTGGGCACTGGTGGAGTGCCACCGCGCGGCGCGCGGCCCACGCCAGCGCACTGTGACTTATCTGGGCAAGCTGGAGGAAGAGGTGCGCCTCGGCGCCAAGCACGCAGCGGAGGGAAGTCGCGCCACCCGCCAGTGGCGAAGATCTAAAAGGAAGGGGTTTTGTCATGTTTCGACGAAGGTTCTGCGTTCTCGTTCCGGTTTTTCTCCTGTGCGCAGGATGTGTCGTCTTCAACCGGGATAACACACCGGTGTTGAATGCAGTGGAGAAACACCTGCTGCCCGAGGACGGCCTTGCGCGCAAGCTCTGGCCGGCGAAATGGCCCACGCCGTCGGGGTCTGGCCGTGACGACTGCTCCTCGAGCTTGCACGGGAGGCAAATGTGATGAGCTGGAAAGTGTTGGAGCACGTCCAAATCTATCATGAAGAAGGTTGGTATGCGGCGCATCCCAACGTGGTGCGCACTGCCGGCGGTGACCTTCTTGCTCTTTTCCACCGCTCCCCTTATCTGGGATATGCTCATCACAGCCATCCTCTGTTTGACGTTCGCGCCTGCCGTTCCACCGACGAGGGACAGACGTGGACTGGGCAGAGATTGGTTACGACCGACCCTCGGGGGGGTATCAAAGACTTCGGCACTCATGCCCTTCTGGATGGCAGCATCTTCTTACACGCCTCTAACGTGGAGCTGCTACCCAAAGAGGAGGTGCGTGGCGGTTCGGAGTGTTCGGAGTGGATTTCCCGCCCGGGGATCCCGTTCTGGGTCCGCTCCCACGATGACGGGCGCACCTGGACGGAGCCCAGACGTTTCCCTCCTCTGCCAGACGCGATATGGGGAGCCCCGGCTTCGCACTCGGGCGTCTGCCGCAGCGGTCTGCTGCTGACGCCCGACGGGCGCCTGCTCATGCCGGCCAAGGCGACTGACCACCCGGACGCATCGCCGCCTTACTTTGGCATGCTGCGCGTATCTGCCGACCTAGGGGAGAGCTGGGAATACGGCGGGCGAATCGCAGAAGACGCGGTCGCACACTTCAGTGAGCCAGCAATTCACCTTACTCCCGGCGGAAGAATCCTTGTCCTCTTTCGATGCCATCCAAGAAGAGGAATGACCAGCGAAGACCCGGATCTCAGACTCGCGCTGGTTTACTCGGACGACGGGGGGAATAGATGGTCGGACTGGCGTCTCACCTCTATTCGCGGCTGCCCCGGGCACATGCTGGGGCTACGCGACGGCCGGATCTTCGTCACCATAGGAACGCGGTGGGAAGGCCAGCTGGGCTGCCTGGCACGCGTCGTGGACCCCGAAGGGGGCGATCTCGACACTGCACCCGACATCGTGATAAGAAGCGACTCACACGGCCTGGATTGTGGCTATCCCTGGGCGGTAGAGTTAGAGGACAGCAAAGTCCTGGTGGTATACTATTATGTGTACGAGGACGAATGCCGTGGCATCGAGGGGACGATCGTCGAGGAGGCCTAGGCTGTAGTTTGCAGGTTTCATGCTGCGCGGCGCAGGGGGATTTGGCCTGCTGCGCTCACGCAAGCCGGTTTTTCGAAGGTTGGAGCTTTCCATTCGAGTTGCGAAAAGTGCTCTGCGGCCCCACTGAGCACGCGTTTGATGTCGCGCAGAGAGCCGCGCTGTTTGTGTCGGTACCGTGGCGGCCTTCTCCACCAGGCGTCGCCGTGCGCAAGATCCAAAGCCGCGCCCAGAACTCTCAGAAGCGTCATCGCCAGGAGCCTGAGCTGCAAGGTGTGAAGCACAACATTCTTCAGTCTTCCCTGCCCTGCTCCCATACCCAGCTGCTGCTTGAGGTCGCGATGCGCATCCTCTTGGGCAAAGCGCGCAGCAAGAAACTCCACCACTTGCTCGGCCTTGAGTCGAAGGTCGGCTGGTTCTTGACGACTTCAACGAGACGCGAATAGGGCCTGGTCTGCGCCGGCACGCTTCGGGTCTTGACGTACGAGAACGTGCCCCTAATTTTGATGGCGTAAGGCAGATTCACCGTGGGCACCGCCTGGTCAAGGTACCGGGTGAGCCCTTCGAAGTCCATCCCTTCGGGCAAGGGCAGAACCCGGTCGGGATCAAAGAACGTAACGCAGGCAAACGGGGTCTTCATCCGCTCGCCGACGGCGTAAGCCCGTCCATCCGCCTTTACCTACTGTGAAAACCTTACGTACCGGCACGACGGGGCGAGCTGAAAGAAACACCCTCAAGCACGGCGCAGAACCGAAGATTCCAAGCATCGGGAGGCTTCGAAGGCTTGCTTCATCCGAGAGAAGGGTGGCCTTGTGGC